>JAYTQP010000269.1:0-6776 GCA_043746675.1 Rhodospirillales bacterium
CGCGACAGCGGGTTGCTGTTTCTGATCAACGAAGCACTGGTCGAGGCGAGCCGTCTCGTCGAGCGGCGCGCGGCGATGCCGACGGCTGCGAGCATCGACGGACACTTACGGAAACAAACCCCGCGTCGCCTTGGCGTCGCGTACCTTGGCCACCCCGATCGCCATGGCGGCCATCCGGGTGGAAATCCGGTCCTGCGCCACCCGGTCCATCACCTGGGTAAAGCTGCGATCCAGGATCTGGTTCAGCCGTGCCCTTACTTCCGCCTCGGTCCAGAAGAATTGCTGCAAGTCCTGCACCCACTCGAAATAGGAAACGATCACGCCGCCGGCGTTGCAGAGAATATCCGGGATCACGAAAATCTCCGGCCGCCTTGCCAGTACCAGATCGGCGTCCGGGGTGGTCGGCCCGTTGGCGCCCTCGGCCAGCACCCGGCATTGCAGCCGCTCGGCGATCGGGCCGGTGATCACCTGCTCCAGCGCCGCCGGCACCAGCACCTCGCAGGGTTGCAGCAGCAGCTCGGCCGGGTCGAACGCCAGTTCGGTGGAATAGCCGCGCAGCACGCCATGCGCGGCGACATGGCGTTGCAGCGCGCCGACATCGAGCCCGTTGCGGTCGAAATAGCACGCGGTATGGTCGCTCACCCCCAGCACGCGCATGCCCATTTCGGCCGCCGTCTGCGCGCTGATCGCGCCCACGTTGCCGAACCCCTGCACGATCACGCTGGCCCCGGCAACCGGGCGCTGCAACCGTTCCAGCGCGCGAATGGCCAGGTGGATCACTCCTCGCCCGGTGGCTTCGCGGCGGCCTTCGGTGCCGCCGGACGCCACCGGCTTGCCGGTCACGATTTCCGTCACCGTGCGGCCCTGGTACATCGAATACGTGTCCATGAACCAGGCCATCACCTGTTCATTGGTGCCCATATCGGGCGCCATCACATCGATATGCGGGCCGACGAAGGGGATCATTTCCTGCATGTAGCGCCGCGACACTGCTTCCAGTTCGCGCTTGGAAAGGCTGTACGGATCGACCGCCACGCCGCCTTTGGCGCCACCATAGGGCAGGCCGGCGAGGGCGCATTTCCAGCTCATCCACACTGCCAGCGCCGCCACCTCGCCCACATCGAGGCTGGCCGCGAAGCGGGTGCCGCCCTTGGTCGGCCCCATGGTCAGATGGTGCTGCACGCGGTAGCCCTGGAACACTTCGGTGCGGCCGTCGTCGCGATGGATCGGGCAGGAAACCACGATCGCCCGCTTGGGATAAAGCAGCCGGTCGCGCTCATCGGCGGCGATGCCGAGATGGTCGGCGATCAGTTGGAACTGCTGGCGCGCCATGTCGAACACCGGGCCAGTATAGATCGTCATTCCGCGTCTCCCTCGATTCCCCTCGTCGGTGTAGCATGGCGCCGAACCTGCCGAGGGAGATTGTTGATGTCCGACCAGCCGCGCATCACCTGGTTGATCGAACGCCAAGCCAGTCGCGGGCTGGTTCGGGTGGGGCTGCTGGGGCGCGGTCTGGTGGCCGAACTGGCCGGCAAACGCGTGCCGCTCGACGGCACCGAAATTCTTTCCCTGGCCGAGATCGCATCGTCGCGGCGGACCGCGCATTTGCTGGGGCCGCTGCGCGACGGCGGCTACACCCATCTGCTCGGCGGCAAGATCGCCCTGCAACCGGGTGAGGCGCCGCTGTTGAAGAACGTTTTGCTCGGCACACCGGAAGGGCTGCAGGCGCGCCGGGCGGCGCTGCTGGCGATGGTCGCGCAGGAGGGCGACGCAACTTTCGTAGAGATTGCCGACACCGGCATCGCCCATCACGCCGAGGATAGCGACGCCCGGCTCGGCCATGCGCGGCAGATGCTGATGGATTTTGACCGCGCCCATCCCCCGGTTCGCGGGTGAAAACGCTGCTCGTCGTCTGGCATTCGCGCACCACCGGCGCCGCCCAGATGGCGCGCGCCGCCGCCGCCACGACCGAGGCGATCGTGCGGTTGCTGCCGGCCGAACAGGCCGGCCCCGCCGCGATGCTGGCGGCGGACGGCTATATTTTCGCCGCACCGGAAAACCTGGCGGCCTTGTCCGGGCCGATGAAGGATTTTTTCGATCGCTGCTACTACCCGGCACTCGATCTTGTGGCTGGCCGGCCCTATGGCCTGCTGGTGTGCGCCGGCAGTGACGGCAGCAACGTCGTCCGCCAGGTCGCCCGCATCGCCGCCGGCTGGCGCCTGCGCCTGATCGCCGCCCCCATCATTGTCTGCACCCATGCGCAAACGCCGGAGGCGATCGGCGCCCCGAAGCGGATCGGCGCAGCCGATCTGGCGCGCTGCGCAGACCTCGGCGCCGGCCTGGCCGCCGGCCTCGCGGCCGGAATTTTCTGATCTCGCCGGCGGGCGCCTGAACAAGACTTCAGCGGCGCGGCGGGGCGGACGGCGGCGTTTTGGCGGCGATCAAGGCGGAGGTTTCGATCTGCAATATCAGATCGGGTTCCCGCTTGAGCGAATAAACCGGCCCGCTGGACATCACGTCGGGGTCGGTATTGCGTTCCTCGTTGCGGATCGAGGCATCGCGACCGATCACGAAACCGATCTGCCCGATCGCCCGCTCCGTGCTGGCCTTGGCACCCTTGAACGGCACGAAGGTCGGGCCGGGGTGCCCGGCATTGAACTCCATCACCGCGGCAATGCCGATCGAGCGCGGCTCCAGCGACAGATACAGCCCACGCCCGACGAACGACAGATTGGCAAAAAAATGCCAGTTCCTGCCTTCGACCATCAGATCGATCGGGGTGCCGCAGCCGGTGCGCGGGCAGTCGATCTCGACGGTTTTGCCCACCAGGTCGCCGGTCGGGGTAACCTGGGTCAGGGCGACCTTGCGAAGCTGCCCGACCGCATCGTCGGTCGGCATCGTCAGCACCGTGCCCGGCGGCCCCGGCGGGCGAACCCCCTGGGCGCTGCCAAGCAGCGGCACCAGCAGCGCCACCGCGACAATGCCGGCGCGGGCAACCATCAGCGGGGCGCGCTGCATGCCGAACCCGTCCTAGCTGGCCGGGCCGGAAGGTCGGCGACGCTTGCCCGGCAACGGCGGTGGTGGCGGCACTTCGTCCGGCGTGTCGAGCGCCACCAGCAACGCCTCACGCAGCTTGCTCAGCCGGCGTTCATTTTCCACCTTCAGGCCGAATACATCCTTCACATAGAAAACATCGACCGCGCGCTGCCCATAGGTGGAGACATGGGCGGACGCGATCTGCATGCCCTGTTCGCTGATCGCCGCGGTCACATCGTGTAGCAGCCCGGGCCGGTCGCGGCCGTTCACCTCCAGCACGGTGTGGGTGTTGGAGGCCACGTTATCGACCACCACGCGCGGCGCCACATGCATGGCACGGGTGCGCTGGCCCAGCAGGGTTTGCGCGGTCTTGCGGATTTCGCTGACCAGCCGCAGCCGCCCGGACAGAGCCTGCTCGATCAGCACCGATAGCCGCGCCAGCCGGTTCGGCTGGTCGATCACGTTGCGGCTGGCGTCCTGGATCCAGAACGTGTCCAGCGCCATGCCGTTGGTCAGCGTATGGATGCGGGCATCCACGATCGAGGCGCCGGCCACCGCCAGCGCGCCGGCGATCTTGCTGAACAGGCCGGCATGGTCGGCGGTGTGCACCACCACCTCGGTCACCGCGCGCGACGGCAGCGGTTGGGTGACCACGGTGAGCGGCGCGCCGCGCTTCTCGGCATCGCGGATCATGCTGGCGTGGCGGGCGTGCACTTCCGGATCGAACGACAGCCAGTAGCCGGGATAGCCGAGATCGAGGAAATGCTGCGCGTCCGGCGGGGTCCAGCCGGCCAGTTCGGCCACTGCCGCTTCCTTGGCGCGCGCCACCCGCACGTCGCGTTCGGTGGTCGACAGCCCGCCGGCGAGCACTTCGCCGACGCGGGCATAAAGGTCGCGCAGCAAAGTCGCCTTCCAACCGTTCCAGACTTTCGGCGAAACTGCCCGCATGTCGGCCACCGTCAGCACCAGCAGCAGGCGCAACCGTTCCGGCGACTGAATGGTTTCCACCAGATCGAGGATGGTCTTCGGATCGTCGATGTCGCGCTTGAAGGCAGTCTGGCTCAGCAGCAGATGGTGCAGCACCAGCCAGGACACCATTTCGGTTTCCTCGGCCGACAGCCCCAGCGCCGGGCAGATCTGCAACGCCACCTCGGCGCCGAGTTCGGAATGATCGCCGCCGCGGCCCTTGGCGATATCGTGCAGCAGCATCGCGGTATAAAGCGCCCGGCGCGACTGCAACTGGTCCATCAGGCCGGAGGCGACCGGGGCCACCTCGGCCAGTTCACCGCGTTCGAGCGCGTTCAGCACGCGAACCGCCTCGATGGTGTGCTCATCGACGGTGTAGATGTGGTAGGTGTCGAACTGCATCTGCCCGACGATGCGGGCCCAGTCCGGCAGATAGCGGCCGAGCAGGCCGGTTTCGTTCATCACCGCGAGCCAGCGGGCGCCATCGGCGCGGTTATGTTCGGCGTCGCGCCCGCACAGCAGATCGAGGAACAAGGCCGCCGCGGTGGGATCGCCGCGCAGTTCCTGCGCCTTGCGCTCGTGGCGGATCAGCGCGCGCAAGGCCAGCGGATGCAGTTGCAGTTCGCGGTCGCGGGCGACCTGCAGGATGCGCAGCATCTGGCTCGGTTCGCGATCGAATTCATGGCCTTTCGCGGTCAGCAATTTGCCGTCGGCCAGCACGAAGCCGGCTTCGACCAGAGCGGCATCGGTTTTGCTGGCCGCGGCCGGCGGGCCGAGGGCCGCGCGCACCAAAGCCGGCTCCATGATCTGGGTCAGCCGCATCACCTCCCGCGCGGTCAGGAAGTAATGCCGCATGAAGCGCTCCACCCCATCCTGGCGGTCGCGGCGCACATAGCCCATGCGGGCGCCGAGCACCGGCTGCAAGTCGAAGGTCAGGCGGTCTTCCGGACGGCCGGCGACGTAGTGCAGATGGAACCGCAAGGTCCACAGCCAGTTCCAGGACCGCCGCGCCAGCCGGACTTCGGTGGGCGTCAGGATGCCGCCGCCGGGGCCGCCGGGGTCGGCCAACTGGGCAAAATCGCCGGTGCCGAAAATATAGCTCGACATCCAGTAGAGCGTTTGCAGGTCGCGCAGCCCGCCGCGCCCCTCCTTCACATTCGGTTCGACCACGAACGGCGTGTCGCCATAGCGTTTCTGCCGCGCATCGCGTTCGGCTTGCTTGGCGGCAATGAAAATGCCGGGGCCGGCAGCGGCGCAGGCGCGGCGGAAACGCTGGGAGAAATCGGTGAACAAAGCCGCCTCACCGGTCAACAGCCGTGCATCGAGCAGCGAGGTGCGCACGGTGATGTCGGCGCTCGCCTCGGTCAGGCATTCGGCGACCGTGCGGGTGGCGTGACCGACCTTCAGCCCGAGATCCCAGAGAAAATACAGCATGAACTGCACGATTTTCTGCACCGGGGCAGGCGGTTCGGCCGGCGCCGCGCTGATCCCGAACAAGCCACGCCGGCGGTCCGGGGTAAGGAACAGCAGATCGATGTCGCTGAACGGGGCCAGCACCGCGCGGCCATAGCCGCCGGTGGCGGCGATCGTCATCCGCAATGATCCAGGCTTGCCGCCGGGCGGGTGGGCGGCCAACGCATAGTCGAACAACGCCGCGATCACCCCGTCGGTGAGGTCCGACAGCAGCCGCGCGGCGCGCAGCCCGGGCAGATTGCCCTGTTCGAACACGTCGCGCACATGCACCTGCAAGCGGGCGAGGTGGCGGCGGAAAATATCGAGCGCGACCTCGCGGGATGGCGCCTTGCCGCCTGCAGCGGCGAGCGCGGCCCGCACTTGGGTTGCGGCGTCGGCGGGTTGGTCTGGGAATATAGCGGCTGGCAGCATGACCGCCGATGTTAGCTACTGATGCCGGTCATGCACAGTGAGCAATTCACGCAATTCATACAGTGCCTGCAGGGCGTCGCGCGCGGTCATGCGGTCCGGGTCCAGGCCGGCGAGGGCGGTTCGCAGCGGGTCTGGCGCTTTGGCCGCTGCGGGCGGGGCGGCGAACAGCGGCAGCGCGCCGGCCTCGGTCAGCCGCACGGCGCGCTGCTCCAACTGGTCCAGCAGATGGGCGGCGCGGCGCACCACAGCGGGCGGCACGCCGGCCAGCTTGGCAACGTGCACGCCCCAACTGCGCCCGCCGGCGCCGGCGGCAACCTCGTGCAGAAACACCACCTCGCCTTTCCATTCCTTGACCCGCATGGTGTGCGGTGCCAGGCGCGGCAGTTCACCGCTGAGGGCTGCGAGTTCATGGAAATGGGTGGCGAAGATGGTGCGGCAGCGCACGCTGTTATGCAGCGCCTCCAGCACCGCCCAGGCGATCGCCAGCCCGTCCGAGGTTGCCGTGCCACGGCCGATTTCGTCCACCACCACCAGGCTGTGCGGTCCGGCCTGATGCAGAATGGCGGCGGCCTCGGTCATTTCCACCATGAAGGTGCTGCGGCCGCGCGCCAGCTCGTCGGACGCGCCGACGCGGCTGAACAGGCGATCGACGATGCCGATCCGGGCTGATGCAGCCGGCACCGGCAGCCCGGCCTGGGCAAGAATAACGATCAGCGCGTTCTGCCGCAAAAAGGTGGATTTGCCGGCCATGTTCGGCCCGGTCAGCAGCAGCAGCCGCCGGTCCGGCGACAGATCGGTGCTGTTCGGCACGAAGCCGGCGGTGCCGGCCAAGGCGGCCTCGACCACCGGATGGCGGCCGTCGGCAATCAGGAACGCGTCGTCCTCGGTCA
>JAYTQP010000270.1:0-2687 GCA_043746675.1 Rhodospirillales bacterium
CTGCGATTTTCGGATTTTCAACGAAACAGAGTATTACAAAAAGAAAGCTTCCCCCCACTCTACCGCCGCAGCGCCATCTGGATTGGGCCTTCGCGGCGGCCGTGGGTGAATTGGTCGACCATTGGGTTGTCGCTGTTCATGAGGGCCGCCGCTTCGCCCTGCCAGACGATGCGGCCTTGGTGGATCATCGCCGCGCGATCGCCGATGCGCCGCGCGCTGGCCATGTCGTGGGTGATGGCGATTGCGGTGCTGCCGAGGCGTTTGACGCAATCGACGATCAGCCCGTCGATCACCGCGCCCATGATCGGGTCCAGCCCGGTGGTGGGTTCGTCGAAAAACAGGATCTCGGGCTGGGCGGCGATGGCGCGGGCCAGGGCGACGCGTTTCTGCATGCCGCCGGAGAGTTCGGCCGGCCAGAGGTCGCCGACGCTGCCGGCGAGGCCGACCTGGCTGAGCACCGCGACCGCGCGCGCCTTGGCGTCGTTGCGGGTGACCTTGCGTTGCGCCAGCAGGCCGAAGGCGACGTTTTCCCACACCGGCAGGCTGTCGAACAAGGCGCCGTTCTGAAACAGCATGCCGATCTGCGCGCGGGCGGCCTCGCGGGCGGGCCGATCCAGTGTCAGGATGTTCTGGCCGTCGATTTCGATGCTGCCGGCGTCGGGCTCGATCAGCCCGAGGATGCATTTCAGCAGCACCGATTTGCCCGAGCCGGAGCCGCCGATCACCACCATCGAGGTGCCGGCCAGCACGTCCAGATCGACGCCATCGAGCACGATCTTGTCGCCGAACGATTTCTGCACCCCGCGCAGGCGAATTTTCGGCACTGACGTCACCGCGCGAAAAACAGCTCGGTCAGCACGTAGTCGAAGGCGAGAATGAGCACGCTGGCGGCGACCACTGCCGCGGTGGTGGCCGCGCCGACGCCTTGCGCGCCGCCCTTTGAGTTGTAGCCGTGGTAGCAGCCCATCAGGCTGATCAGCAGCCCGAACACGGCGGCTTTCACCAGGCCGGAGACGACATCCTGGGTCTGAATGAAGTTGACGGTGTTGTTCAGGTAGGTCGCCGGGTTGAAGCCGAGTTTCAGGGTGGCGATGATGAAGCCGCCGAGCACGCCGAGAATATCGGCGATCACCACCAGCAGCGGCAGCGCGATCAGCCCGGCGAGCAATCTTGGCGCGACCAGATATTTCATCGGGTTGGTCGAAAGCGTTCCCAGCGCGTCGATCTGGTCGGTCACCCGCATGGTGCCGATCTCGGCCGCCATCGCCGCGCCGACCCGCCCGGCCACCATCAGCCCGGCCAGCA
Source organism: Rhodospirillales bacterium (assembly GCA_043746675.1). Taxonomy (GTDB): domain Bacteria; phylum Pseudomonadota; class Alphaproteobacteria; order Acetobacterales; family Acetobacteraceae; genus CAITOL01. Next base: position 1,306 of record JAYTQP010000270.1, read on the forward strand.
CCGGCCCGAGTTCGCGGGTGACCGAGAGCACAACGAGGGAGGCAATCGCGCTGTCGGCGGAAAAGCGCGACAGGCCGGTGGAGGATTGCAGCGCCAGCACCATCCCGGTGAACACTGCCGTCAGCGCCACCACCGGCAGGCTGAAATAGCCGATATCGAGCATGGCGCGGAAAAAGGCGCGCAGATAGAAGGGCGGGCGAACGATATGGGAAATGCCGTCCAGCGCGAACAGCACCAGGGCGCCTGCGGCGCGGCAGGTCGCCAAGGTGGCGCGGCCGATGCCGGCGACGAAATCCAGCATCACGAGAGATACTCGCGCGCATAGCGGGTCCAGACCGAGGTCAGCACTTCGTAGCCGTTGGTGCCGGCGTCGGCGGCGATGTCGTCCGGGGTGCGGCCCGGCCCGATCACCAGCAACCAGCGCCCCGGCACGATGGCGGGGAAATCGGTGACGTCATAAGTCGTGAGGTCCATGGATACACGGCCTACCAGCGGCACCGGGGCGCCGTCAAAGATCGCGTGGCCGCGGTTGGACATAGCGCGTGGCCAGCCATCGGCATAGCCGAGCGGAATGGTGGCGATCCGGCTGTCGCGCGCCGCCCGCCAGGTGCCGTTATAGCCAACGCTGTCGCCGGCGGCGATCTGGCGCACCTGCAACACCTGGCAATCGAGCCGCACCACCGGGCGCATCGGGTTGGGTTGGCCGGGGGTCGGGTTCAGTCCATAGAGCGCCGCGCCGGGGCGGGCGAGGTCGGAGGCGAAGGCCGGCCCGAGGAAAATCCCCGATGAGTTGGCCAGGCTGCGCGGCATCGCCGGCAGCGCCGCGCAGGCAGCGGCGAAGCGCGCCTGCTGCGCCGCGTTGATCGGATCGTTCCGCACTTCGGAGGCGACCAGATGGGTCATCACGTAGCGCAGATCGAGGCCGTCGAGCAGCGCCGGATCGTCGGCCAGCCGGCGCAACTCGCCACTATCAAGCCCGAGCCGGTTCATCCCGGTATCGACATGCAGCAGCGCCGGCAGGCGTTGCCCACGCCGGCGCGCTTCGGCGGTCCAGCGGGCGATTTCGGCCAGCGAGCCGAGCACCGCGGTCAGGTCGTTGGCGGCGAAAATCTCCGCCTGGTCCGGCGCCAGCCCGTTCAGCACGCCGAGCAGGGCGCCAGGCAGATACCGCTGGATCGCCAGCGCCTCGGACAGATGGGCGACGAAAAAATGCCGGCAGCCGGCGGCGTACAAGGCCGGTGCGACAAAGCGCGCGCCCAGCCCGTAGGCATCCGCCTTTACCACCGCCGCCACCGCGCCGGCCGGATGGCGCGCCCGCAAATCCTGCCAGTTGGCGACGATGGCGCCCAGATCGACGGTGAGGCGCGATGTTTCGGCGCTGG
>JAYTQP010000271.1:0-2924 GCA_043746675.1 Rhodospirillales bacterium
GGATCGTGGTTGACGATGGCGCTGTCGATCGACAGCACGGCGTCCGGAAAGGACGCGAGGTAGCCCAGATAGAAGCGATCGATATCGGCATGGCCGTAGGCCAGTTCGCCGCCCGGCACCGCCAGGGTGGCGCCATGGAAATACAAATCCCGCACCGCGGCGGTTTCCTTGGCCTGCCACAGACGGCGATAGCCGGCCGTGACCAGCTCGATTTCCGGGCCGGCCTGGATTTGCGGGCGATAGCGGCCGGGGCGGTCGTGCTCGGGCAGGAAAAATTCGACCCGGCTGCCGCGCGCCAGATCATGCGCCACCATCTGCTGCGCCAGCGCCTTCGGGGTCTGGCCGATGCAGCGGGCGAAGGCGGCCTGGTCGCGGACCAGCCATTCCTCGGTCACCACGCTATCCACCACCCAGCAATCGGCGATAATACGGCTGCGCACCATACGGAAACTGGCCGGCCCGTAGCTGCCATCGCCGGTGTGGCGCATCACCGAGATCAGTTTATGCGACGACAGGAACGAGCCATCGCCTCCATCGGCCCAGATCACATCCTCGCCGACCAGTTGGCGATCCGGAAACTGGTGCAGGGTCTGCAGGGTCTGTGCGGTGACGCCTGCATTGCTGGTGGTCAGCCCGGTTGGCGCGCGCAACAGAATATCGGGCGCGTAATAGCGGTCCAGCTTGCCGCCGATGCCGCGATCCTCCCAGATTTCCCTTGTGATTCCGTAGATGAAATCCGGCACGTCCTGGTAGGAGCCGACCTTCGGCCGCATGGCGTATCCCCCGTTCTGGCAGGCCACGAAGATAGCTGGTGCATTCGAATGCGCAACCCCATGACCGGCGCATTGACAGGCGGTTCGGCTGTGCGCATGGTTCGGTGCATTCGAATGCATAAACCGTTGCCGCATGATCGGGGGACCGTCGCATGAAGCTGTTCCGGTTGCCGGCGTGACCCGGTTTTCGCTGGGCGCGTTGATCCGGCACGCCTTCACCGGCAATGCGAACTGGCCGGAACAATGGCGCGCCGCTGCCCCGAAGCCGGCCTATGACGCGGTGATCGTCGGCGGTGGCGGCCATGGGCTGGCGACCGCGTTTTATCTGGCCAGCGAACACGGCATGCGGCGGATCGCGGTGCTGGAGAAAGGCTGGCTCGGCGGCGGTAACACCGGGCGCAACACCACCATCATCCGCTCCAACTATCTCTGGCCAGAATCGCAGGCGCTGTACGAACATGCGATGGGGCTGTGGCAGACGCTGTCGCAGACGCTCAACTACAACGTGATGTATTCGCCGCGCGGCGTGCTGATGCTGGCGCACAACCATCACGACGTGCAGGTGTCGCGCCGCCACATCCACGCCAACCGGCTGACCGGGATCGACAATGAATGGCTGACGCCGGCGCAGGCGAAAGACTTTTGCCCGCTGCTCAATATTTCCGCCAACATCCGCTACCCGATCCTGGGGGCGGCGCTGCAACGCCGTGGCGGCACCGCCCGGCATGATGCGGTGGCCTGGGGGTTTGCCCGCGCCGCCTCGGCGCTCGGCGTCGATATCATCGAGAATTGCGAGGTCACCGCCATCAACCGCGCGGCGGACGGGGCGGTGAGCGGGGTTGAAACCACGCGCGGCGCCATCCGCGCCTGCCGCATAGGCGTGGTCGCCGCCGGCCATACCAGCGTGCTGATGGCAATGGCCGGAGTGCGGGTGCCGATCGACAGTTTCCCGCTGCAAGCCTTGGTCAGCGAGCCGGTGAAGCCGGCGATGCCGTGCGTGGTGATGTCCAACACCATCCACGCTTATATGTCGCAGTCCGACAAGGGCGAGATGGTGATCGGCGCCGGGACGGACGCCTATACGTCCTACAGTCAGGCCGGGGGGCTGCATATTTCGGCACAGACGCTGGAAGCGATCTGCGAATTGTTCCCCACCGTCCGCCGGCTGCGGATGCTGCGCAACTGGGCCGGGATCGTCGATGTTACCCCGGATCGCTCGCCGATCATCGGGCTTACCCCGGTGCCGGGCCTGTTCATCAACTGCGGCTGGGGCACGGGCGGGTTCAAGGCCACCCCGGGGTCCGGCCATGTGTTCGCCCACACCATCGCCACCGGCCAGCCGCATCCGATCAATGCAAGCTTCACCCTCGACCGTTTCCGCAGCGGCCGGCTGATCGACGAAGCCGCCGCGGCCGCGGTCGCCCATTGAACGGGCGTTTTTCATGTTGCTGATCCGCTGCCCGGTCTGCGCGATGGAGCGCCCGGAGTTGGAGTTTCGCCATGCCGGCGAAGCCCATATCGACCGCCCGCGCGCCCCGGCTGAAACCAGCGATGCCGACTGGGCCGGCTATCTGTATATGCGCGCCAACCCGAAGGGGGTGATCGCCGAACGCTGGCGGCATATCCATGGCTGCGGCCGCTTTTTCAACGCGCTGCGCCACACCGTCAGCGACCGGATCCTGGCCACCTATCCCGCCGGCACTGCCCGGCCGGAAATCCCGTCATGACCAAGTTCCGGCTGGCCGCGGGCGGGCGGATCGCGCGCAGCCAAACGCTGCATTTCCGCTTCGACGGGCGCCCTTACACCGGCCATCCCGGCGACACGCTGGCCTCCGCGCTGCTTGCCAACGGCGTGCATCTGATGGGTCGGTCGTTCAAATATCACCGCCCGCGCGGGCCGATCGCGATGGGGGCGGAGGAGCCGAATGCGCTGGTGGCGGTGGGCGGCGGCGCGCGGCATACGCCGAACCTGCGCGCCACCGCGGTTGAACTTTACGACGGGCTGGTGGCGAGCAGCCAGAACCGCTTCCCGTCGCTGGCGTTCGACCTTGGCGCCGCTGCCGGGCTGGCCGCGCCGCTGCTCGGCGTCGGCTTCTACTACAAAACTTTTATCGGGCCCGGCCGCGCCTGGCACCGCCTGTACGAGCCGGC
>JAYTQP010000272.1:0-5109 GCA_043746675.1 Rhodospirillales bacterium
GAAATCGCCAGTGCCAGTTCCGCGCCGGACTGTTTGGCGCGCTTGCTCACCAGCATCCAGCCCGACGCCAGGCAGGCGACCGGATCGGCCAGCGCGCGGGTCCAGCGATCGTTGGTGCCGCTCGGCGGCACCAACACGATGCCGCCCGCCATCGTGCCGGCGAGCGGTCTGATGTCGCCGAGATCGATGCCGAACCGCTGATAGACCGTGCATATCGGCACCAGCGCGCCGTGCAGATCGATCGGCGCGTCCCACCCGGCGTCGCGCAGCAAGGTGATCAGCCGTTGGGTTTTGCCGAGCGAATAGGCGCCGACAACATGCGTGCGCTGCGGAAACATCACCAGGCTGGCAAGCAGTCTTCCGATCTCGGCAGCCGGGTCCGGCATGCGGAAAATCGGCAGGCCGAAGGTGGCCTCGGTCACGAACACGTCGCACGGAACCGGCACGAAAGGCGCGCAACTGCGGTCCGCCGCCCGCTTATAATCGCCGCTGACAACAACCCGCTGGCCGCTATATTCGAGCACGATTTGCGCACTGCCCAGCACATGGCCGGCCGGTTGCAGCCAAAGCGTGACCGCGCCCAGCCGCATCGGCTCACCCCAGCCGAGCGCCTGGTGGCTGCGGCCGGCGCGGCCGAGGCGGGCCTGCATCAGCGCGATGGTTTCCGGGCTGGCCAGCACGGCGTTGTGGCCGGCGCGGGCGTGGTCGGAATGGGCGTGGGTGATCACCGCGCGATCCACCGCACGCATTGGATCGATGAAAAACCCGCCGGGTTCGCAGAACAGCCCGGCGGGCAACGGGCGAAGCCAAGTCTGCGGGTGGATCATCCGGTCTTTTTGCCAGTTCACCCCTGCTGTCGCCAAGTGGCATCCTCGATGATAGACTACAAAATACAACAAAAGGGCAGAACCAAAATGCCGAACGCATTCATGCTGGTCTGGCTGCTGCTGTTGGTGCTGGTGGTGGTGACGATGTTCGCCGGCGTGAAAACCGTGCCGCAGGGCCAGGTTTGGACGGTGGAGCGCTTCGGCGCCTTCACCCGCGAATTGCAGCCCGGCATGAGCTTTCTGCTGCCCTTCGTCGACCGGGTCGGACGGCGGCTGAATGTGCAGGAAACCGTGCTCGATATTCCCGAACAAAGCGTCATCACCGGGGACAACGCCTCGGTCGCGGTCGATGGGGTGATTTACTACCGGGTGTTCGAGGCCGCCAAGGCCGCCTATCAGGTCGCCAACCTCGATCAGGCCCTGTCCACCCTGGCGATGACCAATATTCGCGCGGTGATCGGCGAGATGGAACTGGACGCGGCGCTGTCATCGCGCGAGCGGATCAACAGCCAGTTGCTCACCATTATCGATGGCGCCACCACGCCGTGGGGGGTGAAAGTCCACCGGGTTGAAATCCGCCGCATCGAGCCGCCGGAAAACCTGATCCGGGCGATGAATTTGCAGATGACCGCGGAACGCGAACGCCGCGCCTTGGTCACCAAGGCGGATGGCGAGCGGGAAGCGGCGATCGCGCGCGCCGAGGGCGCCAAGCAGAGCGGCATTCTGGCCGCCGAAGGCCGCCTGCAAGCCGCCAACCGGGATGCCGAGGCGCGCGAACGGCTGGCGGAAGCCGAAGCCAAGGCGACCAACGTGGTTGCCCAGGCCGCCCGCGACGGCGGTGAGGCCGCTTTGCGCTACTTCATCGCACAGGAATATGTGAAAGCATTTGGTGCGCTTGCGGCGTCCCCCAACAGCCGCCTGGTGGTGGTGCCGATGGAGGCCAGCGCCATGGCCGGCGGGATTGCGCAAGCGATGGAACTGCTGCGGGCGCCGGCCAGCGGCGGCCCGCTCGGTAGCGGCATGGGTGGCGTCGCCGCGTCGGTGCCGCACGTATGAACCCGCCGGTGATCTGGCTGCTAGCCGGTCTTGCCCTGCTGGTGGCGGAGGCGTTGGTTCCAGGTGCCTTCATGATGTGGCTCGGTCTGGCGGCACTCGGCACCGGGGCATTGACCTACGGGTTGGACATCGCTTTCGGCATGCAGGTGCTCGCATTTGCTGTGCTGGCGGCGGTTGCCATTGGTGTTGGCATGCGGCTGCGCCCGATGCGGGCGCCGCAAGTGGTGAACACCCGCGATTCCGGCCTCGTCGGGCGCGGCGCGCGCGTGCTGGTTGCCGGCCCGCATGAATTGCGGGTGCGGGTAGGCGACAGCGACTGGTCGGCGCGACTGGCGAAAGGGCGGCCGGAGGTGGCAGTGGATGCCGAACTGACCGTACTCGGGGTCGATGGCACTGTGCTGGTGGTCGGCTGAATGGTGCCGCTCCGGCTTGCCCTGATTGCGCTGCTGATCGGCCTGGGATCGGCGCAAGCGCAGATGGTCGGCCGCCAGTTGGTTGAAAATGTCGAAGGTCCGGACGGCCAGTCACGCCGGGTGATTTTTCTGCTGCCGCCGGAGCCGGTCGGCGCGGTGCTGCTGTTTCCAGGCGGCGACGGCGTGGTTGGCATCGGCCGCGCCGGCTTCGTGCGCTACGAGGAGAATTTCCTGGTCCGCACCCGCGCCCTCTGGCGTTCGGAAAATCTTGCCGTCGCACTGCCTGACAGCCCTGGCGGCGTGTCGCTGCTCGGCCATCGCAGTTCACCGGATTTTGCCGATGCCGCCGCCAGCATTCTCGCCAGATTGCGAGTGCTCACCGGCACCGTGCCGATTTTTCTGGTTGGCACCAGCCAGGGCAGCACCGGGGCGGTCAACCTCGCCGCCAGCCTGCCGCCGGGCCGCATTGCCGGGCTGGTGTTGACCTCCAGCATAACCCAGCCGAACAGCGGCGGCGAAACCGTCTATGACGCGCATCCGGATCGGGTGACCGTGCCGACCCTGGTGGTGACACACGCCGCCGACACCTGCCGCCTCAGCCCGCCGGCGGCGGTGCCAAAAATCTTCGCTGCCCTGAAACGGGCGCCGCGCCGGGACGGTTTGAGCATAACCGCCCATTCGCCGGTGCGCGAAGCCGCGTGCGGCGCATTCGCCCCGCATGGCTACCTCGATGCCGAAGGAACCACCGTGCGGCAGATCACTGCCTGGATGCGCGCCGCAGTGCCATCGATGCAACCGCGACCGTAACGCGTCAGCCCTGCATTGGTAATAGGAGCATGGGCGAGAGGGTTGAATGAAGCCTGATCCCGGCTGTTCTAACCAAGGCTTAATCCGCCGGCGTCTTGACCCGCACTCGGCACAGGGCCACGTCATCACCATGAAAATTGTTTTTCAGCAGCGCAAAGCCCCTGAGGCGCGCAACGAAGTCCTCGATATGACCGCGGAGGGTGGCTTCGTCGACCCGCCACCGCCATCCTGGACCGACCGGCTGATCGGCGGCGTGTTGATGCTGGCCGGCGCCGGCATCGCGATTGTCGGCACCGCGCTGGCGGTCTGGTTCACGCTGATGCTGATCCCGTTCGTGATCGCCGCTGGGCTGATCGGCTATGCGGCTCTCCGGTGGTATGTGTGGCGCGCGCGGCAATCAGTCGGCGGCCATCCGTTCGATCGGTTCCGCCCCCGCTAGGCCGAATTCGGCCGCCAGCAAGGTATAGCTGCGCTGGCGGGCTTCGGGATCGTGTGTGGTCGTCAGTACCGCAATTTCATCCACCCCGACATCGCTGGCCAGCGCCCGCAGCCCTGCGCCCACCTTATCCGGCGTGCCGTAGAAGCTGCGTTGCCGCAATTTTTCCAGCTTTGCCTGTTCGGCGTCGGAATATTGATAGGCGGCGGCTTCTTCCGGCGAGGGCAGGGCGGCGAAAATTCCGCGATCGCGCCACAGCCGGGCCAGCGCACGGCTGCTGAACAGCCGCTCGGCTTCATCCTGCGTGTCGGCCACCAGCGCCCAGACGCAGATTGCCCCCATTGGTTCGGGGTGGCGCGGGCTGGGCTGGAAGCGTTCCCGGTAGAGCGACAACGCTTCCCGCGCGCCCTGGCCTTCGGAAATGAAATAGGCGAAGCAGTGCGGCAGCCCGAAATGCGCCGCGACCTGGGCGCCGAAATCCGAACTGCCGAGGATCCAGGTTTCCGGCAGGCCCGGCCCTTGCGGCTGCGCCGAAATCGCCCGGAACGGGTGGTTGTCAGGCAGTTTCTGCCCCGCCATCCAGGCCAGCACATCGCGCACTTGAGACGGAAAATGGTCCGACGCGGTCGCCGCGTTCGGGTTCAACGCATAAGCAGTCAACCCGTCCGACCCCGGCGCGCGGCCCAGCCCGAGATCGATCCGGCCCGGCGCGATGGCATCCAGCACGCGAAACTGTTCGGCCACTTTCAGCGCCGAATAATGCGGCAGCATCACCCCCGCGCTGCCAACCCGGATGCGCGTTGTGGTGGCGGCGATCGCGGCGATCAGAATTTCCGGCGCCGAGCCGGCGATCGAGGCCGAGTTATGATGTTCGGCGCACCAATAACGCGCATAGCCCAGCGCCTCGGCATGCTGCGCCAGCGCGATGCTTTCACGGATCGAGGCGTCCGGCGAACGGCCGGAAACCACGGTGGATTGGTCGAGCACAGACAGACGCATCAGCCAAGACCTCTAAAATCCAATAGCCCCGAATGTCGCATGCAGGGCCGCATATACAAGCCCGCCGACAACGAAGCCGACCAGCGTGCCGTTAATACGGACATATTGCAGATCGGGCCCGATGCGCAGTTCCAACCGCTCCACCAGTACCGTGGTATCCCAGCGATCTACCACCTCGGCGATAAAATCCGCCAACTGCGCCTGTGCTGCCGGCAGAAATCCGCCGACGATGCCCAGCGCGACGCGTTGCACGCGGGCATGCGCGGCCGCGTCGGTTTGCAGCATGGTGCCGAGATTGCTCAGTGCTTCGGCCAGAAACGCGACCGTACGGCCGCTTGGCTTGGCCGCATCCGCTTCCAGCGACAGCCGCACCCGCGACCACACATCCCAGAACCACACCCGCACGCTGTCATGCCCCAGCACCTTGCGCACCGCCGCCCCCATTTCGGCGGCGCGGGCGGGGTCGGACTCGATGCGGCCGATTTCCCGCCGCATCCATTCGTCGAAGGCTTCGCGCAATTCCGAGCCGTCCGGCTCGATCTTCTCCAACTCCGCATTGATCACCGCCAGC
>JAYTQP010000273.1:0-6750 GCA_043746675.1 Rhodospirillales bacterium
AAGGCGCGCGCGCTGCGGGCCGAGGGCGTCAACGTGATCGCGCTCACCATTGGGGAGCCGAATTTCGACACCGAACGGCACGCCATCGATGCGGCGCACGCGGCGGCTTTGCGCGGGGAAACCAAATACCCGGCGCAGGACGGTATTCCGCCGTTGAAGGCGGCGATCCAGAAGAAGTTCAAGCGCGAGCATGGGTTGGAGTTCGCGCTGGACGAAATCTCGGTCAGCAACGGCGGCAAGCAGGCGATTTTCAACGCCTTCATGGCCACCATCAACGATGGCGACGAGGTGGTGATCCCGGCACCGTATTGGGGCGCCTACCCGCTGATGACCAAGCTGATGGGCGGCGAACCCGTTATCGTCAACTGCCCGGAAAACAATGGTTTTCGGTTGCGGCCGGAAGATCTGGAAGCCGCCATCACGCCGAAAACCAAATGGCTGATGCTGAATTTTCCCAATAACCCGACCGGCGCGGTGTGCACTCCGCAAGATTTGCGTGCGATTGCCGACGTGATGCTGCGCCACCCGCATGTCTGGATCATGTCGGATGATATGTACGAGCATCTGATGTACGCCGATTTCAAATATTCCACCCTCTCCGCCGTCGAACCGAAGCTGCGCGACCGCACCGTGATCATTTCGGGCGTATCGAAAACCTACGCGATGACCGGCTGGCGGGTTGGTTTCGCCGCCGGGCCGAAAGACCTGATCAAGGCGATGGTCAACATGCAGGGCCAGGCGACCGCCGGCGTGTCCAGCGTTGGCCAGGCGGCAGCGATCGCCGCGCTGGAAGGCCCGCAGGAAGGCGTTGCCGAACGCAAGGCGATTTACCGCGCCCGGCGGGACCGGGTGGTGACAGCACTGAACGCGATGCCCGGCATCACCTGCCATCGGCCGGAAGGCGCCTTCTACGTTTATCCGAATATCGCCGGCTGTATTGGGCGTTCCACCGCCAAGGGCACCACGATCGACAGCGACGAGGATTTCGCGCTGGCCTGCCTCGATGAGGCGCATGTGGCGCTGGTTGCCGGCAAGGCGTTCGGCATGTCGCCCTATCTGCGGATTTCCTACGCCACCGACGATGCGAGCCTCGATGAAGCCATGCGACGGATGGCGGCCTTCGTCGGCGGCTTCAAGTGACCGCCCCCGTCCTGCGCGCAGGACGGGACGCCGATGGCGATGGCTTCATTGCGCTGTTGACAGCCTGCTGGCTGGAATATCCCGGCTGCGTGGTGGATATCGACGGCGAAAGCCCGGAACTGCACGCGCTGGCCAGCTATTTTGCTGCGCGGGATGGCGCGCTATGGGCCGCCGAGCAGGCTGGCCGGGTGGTCGGCATGATCGGCACAAGGCCGCTCGGCGGCGGTGTTTGGGAACTTTGCAAGGTCTATGCCTACGCCGACCAGCGCGGTACCGGATTGGCGCAGGCGCTGGTGGCGGCGGCGGAAGATTTTGCCCGTGGGCGTGGTGCGGTCGAAATGAAATTATGGTCCGATACCAGGTTCGATCGTGCGCATCGGTTCTACGAAAAGCTGTTTTATGTTCGTGAGGGCGCGATTCGGGTGCTGAGCGACCTCTCCAACACGCTGGAGTTTGGCTACGCCAAGCCGCTGGCGGGCGTTGCCGTCAGGACACTGGATGCGGCGGCGGCAGGTTCGGCCGAAGTTGGCCTGGCCCGTTTGGGGGGCGACAAAGCGATCTGGCGCAAAATTTCGTCCGCCGTGGCGTTGGGCAATCTTCTGTTGCTGGTTGCCTGGGTGGATGGCGTGCTGACGGGTGCGGTTACGCTCGATCTGGCAACCCCGGTTGGCCAGCGCCATCGCGCGGCGCTGCACGCGTGGGGCGTGACGGATGCGGCGTTGTTGCAACGGGCGGAACAGGCGGCGCGGGCGGCCGGACGGCGCCTGCTGACGGTAGAGGTCGTCGAGGACGATCCGGCGGAGACGGTGTTTCGGCAACGAGGCTGGATCGAGGCTGGCCGGATTCCTGGCTATCTCACCGGCGAAAATTATCCTCCGAAGGCAATGAGTTCGTTTTATAAGTTTGTCGACTGCTAAAATCACCGCGTTCGTTCGCCCGAACAAGGTATCTGGCGCCGCATGGCGGGCGGCGATAGCATCGGCTGCGTAGCGGCCCGGCCGGGCCGACAACCAGGGGAATATAGCATGTCCGAATCCGCCCATGTCGCCGGTAAGGCGCCCATCAAGATCGCGGTCGAAGCCGGCAAGGATTATTACTGGTGTTCGTGCGGCAAGTCCGCCAAGCAGCCATTCTGCGACGGCACCCACAAGGGCAGCAGTTTTTCGCCGATGAAATACACCGCCGCCGCCACCGGCGACGCCTGGTTCTGTGCCTGTAAGGCCAGCGGCAAGGCGCCGCTGTGCGATGGCAGCCACAAGGCGCTGAGCTAAGCCGCATGTCCCGCCTCGATGAACGGGCTGCGGGGGTTTACATCATCGCGGTTACCCCGTTCACCGAGGCGGGCGCGCTCGATCTGCCCAGCACCGACGGGCTGGTGGAATTCTACCTCGAACGCGGCGCGACCGGCCTCACCATTCTCGGCATGATGGGGGAGGCGCCGAAATTATCCGCCGGCGAGTCGCGGCACTTTACCGAACATCTGGTTGCCCGCGTCGCCGGGCGGGTGCCTGTTGTGGTCGGGGTGTCCAGCCCTGGCTTTGCCGCCATGGGCGAACTGGCGCGGGCGGCGATGGATGCCGGGTGTGCGGGGGTGATGGTTGCGCCCACCACCCCGGCGCGCACGGATGATGCGGTGTTCGGCTACTGCGCCACGGTTGCCGAAACCCTGGGCGATATTCCCTGGGTGTTGCAGGACTACCCGCAAACCACCAACGTGCCGCTGTCGGTGCCGGTCATTCGACGGGTGATCGAGCAGTTTCCCAGCTGCGTGATGCTGAAGCACGAGGACTGGCCCAGCCTCGACAAACTAACCGCGGTGCGCGCGCTAGAAAATGTGCGCCGGATTTCCATCCTGGTCGGCAATGGCGGCGTGTTTCTGCCGGAGGAACTGCGACGGGGCGCCGATGGCGCGATGACGGGGTTCGCGTTTCCGGAAATGATGCAGGGCGTGTATGCCGCCCACCGCGCCGGGGACGAAGCCTGGGCGCAGGATATTTTCGACGCCTATCTGCCGTTGGCGCGCTACGAGCAGCAGCCCGGCCCGGGGCTGGCGGTGCGCAAGCATATTTTGCATATGCGCGGCGCCATTGGATCGGCCGCCCAGCGGCGCCCGTTTGCCAGCCTGACCAAGGCCGATCTGCAAGACATCGAATTTCTGCTGGCACGGCAAGCACGCCGGCTGCACGCTTTATCCGCCTGAGGAGACCGCAATGTCCGCCGCAACCGAAGACCCACGGGTCAATTCCCGCATCGTCGGCGCCTACCGCGCCCGCACACAAGTCACCGCCGATCTGAACCGGCAGGCGCGCGACCTGCTGCCCAGTGGCATCGCCCATGATGCCCGCCATCTCGACCCCTATAGCGTCTATATCAGCCGGGGCCTGGGGCCGCACAAATGGGATGTGGATGGCAACCGCTACGTCGATTATTTCGGCGGCCATGGCGCGCTGATCCTCGGCCATTCACACCCCACGGTGACCGCCGCCGCCGCCGAGGCGCTGGCCGAGGGCACCCAGTTCGGCGCCAGCCATCCGCGCGAAATCGCTTGGGCGCGCGCCATCCAGCGGCTGATCCCGTCGGCCGAGCGGGTGCGTTTCACATCGTCGGGCACGGAAGCCACCCTGATGGCGGTGCGGCTGGCGCGCGCTTTCACCGGGCGCGCGGCTTTGTTGCGCTTCAAGGGCCATTTCCATGGCTGGCACGACCAGATGACATCAGGTTATTCCAACCATTACGATGGCAGCCCCACCCCCGGCGTGCTGCCCGGCGTGGCGCAGAAATCGGTGCTGGTGCCGCCGGGCGACCTGCCGGCGGTGGAAGCGGCCTTGCGCGCCAACAACGACATCGCGGCGATTATTCTGGAACCGACCGGCTCGTCGTTCGGGCAGGTGCCGCTGACCCCGGAATTCGTCCACGGCCTGCGCAAGCTGACCGAGGCGCACGGCGTGCTGCTGATTTTCGATGAGGTGGTGACCGGCTTTCGTGTCTCCCCCGGGGGCGCGCAGGTGGCGTTCGGCATTCGCCCGGATATGTCCAGCTTTGCCAAGATCGTCGCCGGCGGGCTGCCCGGCGCTGCGGTGGCCGGGCGCAAGGATATCCTCGATTTGCTGGATTTCGAGGCCTCGGCGAAGGCCAACCGGGAAAAAATCGGCCATCCCGGCACGTTCAACGCCAACCCCGTCTCGGCCGCCGCCGGGGTCGCCTGCCTGACCATCCTGGCGGAAACCGACGCCGTTGCCAAAGCCGCCGCCACCGCCGCCGATTTGCGCGCCGGGCTGAACGATGCGCTGACCGAAGCCGGGGTGCAGTGGTCGGTTTACGGCACCGCATCGGGGTTTCATCTGTTCATGAACCCCGAGGGGCGCGCCATCACCTCGCACGGCTTCGATCCGTACAGCTGCCCGATGGAGGAGCTGAAAACCCAGGATGCACGGCTCAACAACCGCATGCGGCTGGCGATGCTGGTCGGCGGGGTCGATCTCAATCCAAGGCTTGGCGGCTTCACCTCGGCAACCCATGGCGCGCAGGATGTGGCCGATACCGTTGCCGCCTTTGCCGAGGCGCTGCGGATGCTGAAGGTCGAAGGCGAGTTGCCGAATTAGGGGGCTGCCATGAACGATGCCGATCTCGGCTACCTGCCGGCCACCGAACTGCTGCCGCTGCTGCGCGCCAAGGCGATTTCCCCGGTTGAGGTGACCGCTGCCATCCTGCGGCGGATCGACCGGCTGGAACCGCGATTGAACGCCTTCGCCACCCTGGCCGCGGACCAGGCGATGACCGCGGCGCGGGCGGCGGAGGCTGCGATGATGACCGGGGGAACCTTGGGCCGGCTGCACGGCGTGCCGGTTACCATCAAGGATCTGGCCGCCGTTGCGGCGCTGCCGTGGAAATCCGGCAGCCACATCAATGCGGACATCGTTGGCAGCGTCGATACCCCGTTCGTTGCCCGGCTGCGGGCGGAGGGTGCGATCATTCTCGGCAAAACCAATACTTCCGAATTCGGCTGGACCGGCGTTTCGCGCAGCCCGCTGACCGGGATCACGCATAACCCGTGGAAGCACGGCTACAATGCCGGCGCGTCCTCGGCCGGCGCCGGGGTGGCGGCGGCTTCCGGCTACGGCCCGCTGCACCAGGGCAGCGACGGCGCCGGATCGATCCGCATGCCGGCGCATTTCTGCGGCGTCTACGGGCTGAAACCGAGTTACGGCCGCGTGCCGTCCTATCCGGTCGCCGGCACCGGCGATTATACCAGCCATAACGGCCCGATGACCCGCACCGTGGCCGACAGCGCCCTGATGTTGCAAGTTATGTCCGGCCCGGCCTGGCAGGATCATACCTCGCTCGAAGCCTGGCCGGCGGACTATCCGGCGCGGTTGCACGACGGCATCAAGGGCAAGCGGCTGGCCTTCAGCGCCGATCTCGGCCATGCCAGGGTGGACCCGGAGGTGGCCGCCTCGGTCCGCACTGCGGCGGAAAATTTTGCCCGCGCGGCGGGCTGCGAACTGGTGGATGTTACGCTGCCGTGGGGGCCGCTCGGCCCGGCCTTGGGGCGCGGCATGTGGTCGGCGCATCTGGCCCGGCTGGCGCAGTATCTGCCGAAATGGGGCAACCAGATGGACCCCGGCCTGGTCGCCTGCATTCGCGATGGCGTCGGCACATCGATGGCCGACTACCAAGATCTGCGGCTGCGCAAGATGGACTACGTCGCCGCCATCCATCGCAGCTTCCAGGACTGGGATTTTCTCATTACCCCGAGCGTGTCGGTGGCGGCCTTCCCGGCGGAGAAACTGATGCCGGACCATTGGCCGACGCACCCCTGGGACTGGATGAGCTGGGCGGAATTTTCCTATCCGTTCAACATGTCCTGGAACCCGGCGGCCAGCCTGCCCTGCGGCTTTACCGCCGACGGTCTGCCGGTCGGGCTGCAAATCGTCGGCAAGCGGTTCGACGATCTTGGCGTGTTGCAGGCGTCGGCGGTGTTTGAGGCCGCGTTGCCCTGGGCAGATAAACGCCCCCCAATCGACTGATGTTCAATGTCCGCCCGATCGGTCGACTGCGCACGCCCTGGGCCAGCACATCCGAATGCCCGCGTAACGGCCGCCGCGCTGATCCGCCACCGCTTTGCCATGCCGAACTGGACGCCGAATTCATCGACGGATTGCACAGCATCGAGGGCTATAGCCATCTGATTTTGCTCTATTGGTTGGATCGTGCGACGGCGCCGGAAATGATTTTTACGCCCCCACGCGGCACCGAACCGCGCGGCGTGTTCGCCACCCGCACCCCACGCCGGCCCAACCCGATCGGGCTTTCGGTGGTGCGTTTCGAGGGCATCGTCGGCCCCGGCGTTCTGGCCGTGCGCTATCTCGATTGCGTGGATGGCACGCCGCTGATCGACATCAAACCCTATCTGCGCACCACCGATTGCGAACCCGAAGCCAGCATGGGCTTTCAGGCCACGCCGTAAGGAGCCCCCGCCATGTCCCGCCCCACCCGCCGGATGTCAGTCCCGAAATCCATGATCGTGGCGCCGCAACCGGAAGCGGTGGAAGTCGGCGCCGCCATGCTGGCCGCCGGCGGCAACGCGATCGATGCGACCTTGGCGGCGGC
>JAYTQP010000274.1:0-14310 GCA_043746675.1 Rhodospirillales bacterium
CGGACCAGTGCCGGGGCGGGCTGCCGCAGCGCAGGCCGGCGGCGACCTGGGTCTGGCTGCCGTCATCGTGGAAGGCCGGGCCGATTTCGAACAGGCCGAGATCGGGATAGCCGCGCGCGGCGTTGCGCGCGGCCGCCAGCGCCAAGGTGGCGATGGGGGTCGGGCGCATCTGGTCGAGGTCGGAGGCGATCGGGTTGAGCAGGCGTTGCGCGTCTGGCGCGGTGCCGAACATTGCCGCGTGCTCATGCGCCATGAAGCTGAAGGTGACGCATTCAACCATGCCGTTGGCGGCCAGGATACGGCGGGCGATGGCGCGGCGGGTTTGGCGCGGGGTCAAAGTGGCGGGCGGCACGATGCCGCTGATCGGGAGGGAGACCGGCGGCACGGCATCCAGCCCGCGCAGGCGCAACACTTCCTCGATCAGGTCGCATTCCGGCTCGATTTCGGCGCGTCCCGCGGCGGCGGCGGCAAGTTTTTCGGCGGGCAGATCGGGAGACGCTTCGAGGTCGGTGTTGGCGGCGATATCGTTGCGCCAGGGCGGGACGGCCGATGTGACCGACAGAGCGTCGCGGCTGACGGTTTTGAAACCGAGGCTTTCCAGCGACGCCACGGCATCATCGGGGGCGACATCCAGGCCGCCGAGGTCGCGTATGCGAGCGAAGCGCAGGGTGGCATTGCGCTGCCAGACCGGCTCAGCACCGGCTTCGGTGACCAGGCTGGCTTCGCCGCCGCAGAGATCGAGGATCATCTGGGTTGCCGCTTCGACGGCGTCTGGCAGCAGGGCCGGATCGATGCCGCGTTCAAAACGTTGGCGCGCGTCCGAGGTTAGCCCGTGATGGCGGCCGGACAAGGCGACGCGAACGGGGTTGAACAGAGCGCATTCGAGGAAGACCGATGTGGTGGCCTCATCGCAACCAGTGACCTCGCCGCCGATCACGCCGGCCAGCGACTGCACGCCGGCGGTATCCGCGATGGCGCAGTCTTCTGGGCGAACAGCGTAATCCTTGCCGTTCAGGGCGCGGAATTTCTCGCCGGCGCCGGGGCGGAAGGTCAGCTTGCCGCCCTGGACTTTGTCGGCGTCGAACACGTGCAGGGGGCGGCCAAGGTCGATGGTGAAGAAGTTGGTGATGTCCACCAGGGCATTGATCGGGCGCAGGCCGATGGAGGTCAGCCGGTCCTGCAGCCATTGCGGTGACGGACCGTTCTTGAGGTTGCGCACGGTCCGGCCGAGCACCCAACGGCAGGCGTCGCTGTCCTCGATTGCCCAGATGACGGCGCTGGGGAAACTGCCCGGCAGTTTGGCCGGGGCGAAGGGGCGGAGCGTGCCGAGGCCGGCGGCGGCGAGGTCGCGGGCAACGCCGCGGACCGACAGCGCGTCGCCGCGATTGGGAGTTACCGCGATGTCGATCACCGGATCGTCGATGCCGGCCCAGGCGGCATAGCCCATGCCGAGCGGGGCATCGGCGGGGAGGTCAACAATGCCGTCATGGTCGTCGCCGAGGCCCATTTCGCGGGCGGACAGCAGCATGCCAGCCGATTGCACGCCGCGGATTTCGCCGACTTTCAGGGTGATGCCGGTGCCGGGAATGAAGGCACCAGGCGGCGCGAACACCGCCTTCATGCCAGTGCGGGCATTCGGTGCACCGCAAACGACGGACACGATTCCGCTGCCGGTATCGACCTTGCAGGCGCGGAGCCGGTCGGCGTTCGGGTGCTGAATGGCCTCAATCACATGGGCGATCACGAAGGGCGCCAGCGGCGCGGCGCGGTCTTCCACGCCTTCGAGTTCCAGCCCGACGCGGGTCAGCGTGTCGGTGATCTCATCCAGCGGGGCGGTGGTTTCAAGATGGGTTTTGAGCCAGGAGAGGGTGAATTTCATGGTCACACGCCCTCATGCAAGGCGACGGGGGCGAGCGCGGAAAAGCCGTAATGCCGCAGCCAGCGGATGTCGCTTTCGTAGAACGGCCGCAGATCGGGGATGCCGTGTTTCAGCATGGTCACCCGCTCGATCCCCATGCCGAAGGCGAAGCCTTGCCATTCGCGCGGATCGATCCCGCAATTGGCCAGCACTTTCGGATGGACCATGCCGCTGCCGAGAATTTCGAGCCAGTCGCCACCGCCGCCCAATTCCCCAGTTTTCCGGTTCCAGCCGATGTCCACTTCCATCGAAGGCTCGGTGAACGGGAAATACGACGAACGAAACCGCACCGGCAGGCTGGAAATGCCAAAGAACGCGCGCAGGAAATCGATCAGGCAGCCCTTGAGATGGCCAAGTGTGATGCCACGATCGATCACCAGCCCTTCGACCTGGTGAAACATCGGCGAATGCGTCGCATCATGGTCGGCCCGATAGGTGCGTCCGGGCACGATCACCCGGATCGGCGGCGCCTGCGACAGCATGGTGCGGACCTGCACCGGCGAGGTGTGCGTGCGCAGCACCCGGCGCCTGTGGTCGCCGTGCAGGCCGGGCAGATAGAACGTGTCCATATCCTCCCGCGCGGAATGATGCGCGGGGATATTGAGCGCGCCGAAATTGCGCCAGTCATCCTCGACATCGGGACCCTCGGCGATGGCGATGCCCATGGCGCCGAAGATCGCGGCCATTTCGTCCATGGTACGGCTGATCGGGTGGATCAGGCCGAGCGGCGCCAGGGATGGCGGCAAGGTGACGTCGATGCGCTCATTGGCAAGCTGGGCGTCAAGCGCCAAGGTTTCCAACGTCGCCTTGCGCGTATTAATCTGCCCAGCCATGTCAGCTTTTAGGGAATTAATTCTGGCTCCACGATCCCGCCGTTGTTCAGGTGGCAAGCTGGCGATCGTGTTCGTGAGGAAGGTCACGTTGCCAGATTTTCCAAGGATGTTTATTCGCACAGCTTCTAAGGCGCTTAGATCGGATGCTGCTGAGATATTGGCAGTGTTTGCACTTCGTAGAGCATCTAGATCGTCGGTCATTTCAGCATTTCCACGAAAAAAGGCTGCCCGATTGCGCAGGCAGCCCCTGATATCCGTCCGGGAATCATCCCCACAAAAGCCCTAAAGTCATAAAAGTTTTTTGGTTCTTTTTTTCTAAAAAAGAACTGCTTCCCTTCAAGCGAAGCGCTTCTTTTTGGAAAAAGAAGCAAAAACTTTTTATGACTTCAAGGCTAAGCGATCAGACAAGGGCGGCCTGCACCTTTTGCACGATCGCGGCGAAGCTTGCCGGGTCGTCGAAGGCGATAGCGGCCAGCACCTTGCGGTCCATTTCGATGCCGGCAGTTTTCAGTCCGGCGATAAAGCGAGAATAGGTCAGGCCGTGTTCGCGAACCGCCGCGTTGATGCGTTGGATCCACAGGCCGCGGAATTCCCGCTTCTTAACCTTGCGATCGCGGTAGGCGTATTGCAGCGACTTTTCCAGCCGCTCCAGCGCGATCCGATAATTGGTGGAGGAACGGCCGACGAAGCCTTTGGAGGCGTCGATGACCTTCTTGTGGCGTGCGTGCGTGGTAACGCCGCGTTTTACCCGTGCCATGTGCTAGCGCTCCTGCTCAGGCGATGCCGTAGGGGGCCCACTGCTTGACGGTCCGGCCGTCAGCATGGGTCAACGTTTGGCTGCCGCGGCCTTGCCGCTTCATCTTCTGGCTGCGGTTGATCAGGCCGTGCCGCTTGTTGCCAGGGCCGGCGAGCACCTTGCCGGTGGCGGTGATCTTGAAGCGCTTCTTGACAGAAGACTTCGTCTTCAGTTTGGGCATTTGCATCTCCTTGCGGTTGGGTTTCCATCCGAGCGGATGGAATTGTCGCGGCCGGGCATGCCCCACAGGCCCGGGCGCGCAGACAAGGGCGGGTTTATAGGCGGCGGTGCACAAGCGCGCAACCCGGGATTGCCGCATTTTAATGGGGGCAAGCGTTGCGTTGAGCGAGGGATATTCGTAATCCCGCTACCATGCATCCGTTCCGCAATGCCGTCCGCGCCAAGCTTGCCGAAATTGCGGCCCAGGGGCGCTATCGCGTCTTTACGCCGCTGCGCAAGGACACCAAGCGGTTTCCGGTGTTTGAACTGCGCGAATTGGATCGGACGCGGGATATCACGGTGTGGTCGTCCAATGACTATCTTGGCATGGGCGTGCATCCGCTGGTGATCGCGGCGGCAATGGAGGCGGCGCAAAGCATGGGCGTTGGCGCGGGCGGCACGCGCAACATCGCCGGCACCAGCCAGTTGCACGATGCGCTGGAAGCTGAGCTGGCCGATTTGCACGGCAAGCCGGCGGCATTGCTGTTTACCTCCGGGTTCGTATCCAATCAGGCCGCCTTGTCGGGCATTTTGCAGTCTTTGCCGGACTGGCAGGTGTTTTCCGACAGCAAGAACCACGCCTCGATGATTGCCGGGATTGCCACGGTGAAGGCGCTGGGACCGCGAGCGAAGCTGCATATTTTTGCCCATAACGATATGGCAGATCTCGAAGCCCGCCTCGCGGCCGCTCCTGTTGATGCGCCGAAGCTGATCGCGTTCGAGAGCGTTTATTCGATGGATGGCGACATCGCCCCTCTCGGCGCGATCTGCGATCTGGCGGATCGTTTTGGCGCGATGACCTATCTGGATGAGGTGCATGCCGTCGGGCTGTATGGGCCGCAAGGCGGCGGCGTGGCGGATCGCGATGGGGTGGCGCATCGGGTGGATGTAATCGAGGGCACTTTGGCCAAGGGTTTCGGCTGCCATGGCGGCTACATCGCGGCCGATGCCGAAGTGGTGGATTACATTCGGTCCACCGCGGCGGGGTTCATTTTCACCACATCGCTACCGCCGACCACGCTGGCGGCGGCGCTGGCGAGCATTCGGCATGTGCGCGCGGATGCGGTGCTGCGGGCGGCGCTGTTCGAGCGGGCGGCGAGGCTGAAGGCAAAGCTGGATGCCGCCGGGGTGCCGCGCATCGCCACCGAAAGCCACATCGTGCCGGTGCATGTCGGCGACGCGGCGCGCTGTCGGGCGATCAGCGCGCGGTTGCTGAGCGAATTCAACCTCTATGCCACACCGATCAATTACCCAACCGTGCCGGTGGGAGAGGAGCGGCTGCGACTGACCGCCAGCCCGTTGCACACCGACGCAATGATGGATGCGCTGGTCGTGGCGCTGTGCGCGGTGCTGGGGTCGGAGCGGCGTGCGGCCGCCTAGCGGGGTCATCGGGCTGGGCCTATAAGGCGTGCCATGATCGCCGACTTCATCAAGATGCACGGCTGCGGAAACGATTTCGTCATCTTCGACGAGCGGTCGGGCGCGCTTGGCTTGACCGCCGAAGTGGCGGCGGCAATTTCCGATCGGCATCGCGGGGTCGGCTGCGACCAGTTCATCGCGCTGGAACGGTCGGCGGTGGCGGATGTGTTCATGCGTATCCGCAATCCCGATGGCGGCGAGGCCGGTGCCTGCGGCAATGCAACACGTTGCGTGGCGCATCTGCTGCATGCCGAAACCGGCAATCCGCGGCCGGTAATCCAGACGATTTCCGGGCTGCTGCCGACGGAGATTTTGCCGGCCGGGCGGGTGTGCGTGGATATGGGGCCAGCGCGGTTGGGCTGGCAGCACGTGCCGTTGGCCAATGCCATGGACACGCTGCATCTGCCGTTGGCGCTGGGCCCGGTTTCCGACCCGGCGGCCTGCTCGATGGGCAATCCGCATGCGACCTTCTTCGTCGCCGATGTCGAAGCGCTCGACCTGGCCGTGCTTGGGCCGGCTTTGGAGCATGCGGCGATATTTCCGGACCGGGCGAATATTGGCTTTGCCGAAGTGCTGGCGCCGGATCGCATTCGCCTGCGGCTTTGGGAACGTGGCGCCGGACTAACTTTGGCCTGCGGTTCGGGCGCCTGTGCCACCATCGTCAATGCCGTGCGCCGTGGGGTGACAGGTCGGCGCGCGAGCATCATCGCCGATGGCGGCGTGCTGGAAATGGAATGGCGCGACGATGGGCACGTGCTGATGACCGGCCCAGTGGCGACGGCGTTTCACGGGCAGATTGCGCTTTCTGCATGACGGTCGAAGTAATGACCTTCGGCTGCCGGCTGAACACCTACGAAAGCGCGGTGATGCGGGCGCACGCGGCCGGCCTGACGGATACCATCATCGTCAACACCTGCGCGGTGACGGCGGAGGCTGAGCGGCAGGCACGGCAGGCGATCCGGCGGGCGCATCGGGAACGGCCGGACGCGCAGATCGTGGTGACCGGCTGCGCGGCACAGATCGCCCCGGAAAACTGGGCTGCGCTGCCCGGGGTTTCCCGCGTGCTCGGCAACGCCGAAAAGTTGCTGGCGGAAAGCTGGACGGCAACCGCAGGCTCCGCCGTTTCCGACATCATGGCAGCGACGGAAACCGCGCCGCATCTGGTGACCGCCTTCGCCGGCCGCGCCCGGGCCTTCGTGCAAGTGCAACAGGGCTGCGACCATCGTTGCACCTTCTGCATCATTCCGTTCGGCCGTGGTCCGAGCCGGTCGGTGCCGATCGGGGCGATCGTCGAACAGGTTCGCACCTTGGTTGCGGGCGGTTATCACGAAATGGTGCTGACCGGGGTGGATATCACCAGCTATGGACCCGATCTGCCGGGCCAGCCGACGTTGGGGCAGATGGTGCGGCGCCTGCTGGCGCTGGTGCCGGAACTGCCGCGGTTGCGCCTGTCCTCGCTCGACCCGAATGAAATCGACGATGATTTGTGGCGCCTGATCGCCGAGGAACCGCGGCTGATGCCGCATCTGCATTTGTCCGTGCAGGCGGGGTCAGACCTGGTTTTGAAGCGCATGAAGCGGCGGCATTTGCGCGCCGATGCGCTTGCGGTGGTGGCGCGGGCGCGGGCGTTGCGGCCGGGGATTGCGGTCGGTGCCGATCTGATCGCCGGCTTCCCGACCGAGACCGAAGCCTTGTTTGCCGAGACGTTGGATTTTGTCACGGAAGCGGAAATCCCGTTTCTGCATGTGTTTCCCTACAGCGAGCGGCCCGGTACACCGGCGGCGCGGATGCCGGCGGTTGCAATCGCACTGCGGCGCGAACGTGCTTCGCGGTTGCGGGCGGCGGGGCAGACACAGGCACGGCTTTTCTACGCGGCACAATTAGGGCGGGAGATTTCGGTGCTGGCGGAATCCGATCATACCGGCCACAGCGAGCATTTCGTTCCCGTTCGGATTGCGGCCGTTGCGGGCACCCTGTTGCGCGCGCGGGTGAGCGGCGCCGACGCGGACGGCCTGCTGGCCGAGGCGCTGTAGTGGCACTCGGCGGCTTTCTTTCCAGGTTGAAACAGGGGCTTTCGCGCAGCAGCGAAAAACTGACCACCTCGATCGGCGCAGTGTTCACCAAACGCCGGCTGGACGATGCCGCGCTGGAGGAACTGGAAGACCTGCTGATCGCCGCCGACCTCGGGACCGCCGTTGCCCGCCAGGTGATCGCAGGCTTCCGCCGCACGCGCTTCGACAAGGAAGTCGCCGAGGGCGAAATCAAAACCGCGCTGGCCGAGGAAATTGCCAAAATCCTGCTGCCGGTCGCCAAACCGTTGCTGATCGATCGCGACCGCAAGCCGCATGTGGTGCTGGTGGTGGGCGTGAACGGCACAGGTAAAACCACCACCATCGGCAAGTTGGCGCAATTTTATACCGAACAGGGCCTGACCGCGGTGATGGTCGCCGGAGATACGTTCCGCGCCGCCGCGGTCGAGCAGTTGCAGGTATGGGGCGCCCGTACCGGCTGCGCGGTGATTTCCGGCAATCATGACGCCGACCCGGCCGGCCTGGCATTCGATGCGCTGACAACGGCGCGGGCGCAGAACGCGGACTTGCTGCTCGTCGATACTGCCGGACGTTTGCACAATAAATCCGCGCTGATGGAAGAATTGCGCAAGATCATCCGGGTGATGCAAAAGCAGGATCCGACCGTACCACATTCCGTACTGCTGGTGCTGGACGCCACCACCGGACAAAACGCGATCCAGCAGGTGCAAGTGTTCAAGGATATGGTCGATGTCACCGGGCTGGTGGTGACCAAACTGGATGGCAGCGCGCGCGGCGGTATCGTGGTGGCGCTGGCCGAGGCGTTTGCCATCCCGGTACATGCTGTTGGTGTGGGGGAGCAGGCGGCGGATTTGCGGGCGTTTGATGCGGAGGCTTTTGCGCTGGGGTTGGTGGGGTTGTAGGGAGGAACCGCTTCTTTTTGGGAAAAGAAGCAAAAACTTTTTTTTGCGAACCAGAGCGGGTTGACGTTCAGGATTCCGGCGCGGCCTTAACTGCGTTTCACGCTGCTTTTCGGGGGCGTTCAATCGCATCCTGTTCGACGATCAGGGGCCGAAACGATAGTGCGTGGTGGAGCGGAAGGCCGCACCCGGCCGCAGCACGGTGGTGGGAAAGCCGGGCCGGTTCGGGCTGTCGGGAAAATGTTGGGTTTCCAGGCATAGCGCCTGATTGACGCGAAAGTCGGCGCGGGCGAGATGGTTGCCGGTGTAAAGCTGGATGCCCGGTTCGGTGGTCCAGACCTCCATCCGCAGACCACCGGCCTGCATTGTTGCCGCCAGAATCGGCGCCGCAAACGGCGCCATTCCCAACACGTAATTATGGTCATAGCCGACGCCAAGCCGCAGTTGCGCATCGTCCGCGCCGATCCGCGCGCCGATTGTGGTTGCGGTGCGAAAGTCGAAGTTGGTGCCTTCGACCGGGCGGATCTCGCCGGTCGGCAGCCCGCTCAGCGCCTGCGGGGTGAAGGCGTCGGCGTGGATGGTCAGGAGGTGGTCGAGAATATCGTCGGCGCCGGACAGATTGAAATAGGCGTGGTTGGTCAGATTCAGCACCGTCGGCGCGTCGGTCGTGGCGGTGTATTCGATCACCAGTGCGTCCGCTTCCAGGCGGTAGCGCACAGCGACATCGAGCGTGCCGGGGAAGCCCTGGTCGCCGGCCGGGCTGGTATGGCGCAGCAGCACGCTGTTGGCGTCCATCGCGCCGTCCCAGTCCAACCGCCCGAAGCCGACCAGCCCGCCATGCAGGCAATTGCCGCGATCGTTGATCGGCAGCGCGTACTCCTTGCCGTCGAGGCCGAACCGCCCCCCGCCGATACGATTGGCGTAGCGCCCGGCGATGGCGCCCATATGGGCCGGGTCCTGGCGGAAACGATCCAGATCGGGATAGCCGAGGGTCACCTCCCGCCAGCCGGCCGATGTTGCCACGCACAGCGACGCCAGCCGCGCACCCCAGGGGATGATCGTCGCGCGCAGGTTGCTGTTCGCCAGGTGCCATGATTGCATCGTCGCTGCCTCCGATATTGACCCGCTGGCCGTGCTGCGGATGAATGCTGCGACCGCAGAGGTTCGTTCAGGGAGTTTCGTGATGCAACTGGCACTTTCCACCGGGCAGGAAAATGGAGATTATCGCAGGCCGTCCGACGGGGGTATCGGTCCGATCGGATCGATCGAACAGCATCGGCCGAACCGGCTGATCGGCACCGACCATTTCCGCGCCGAAGTGGTTGGCAAAGGCGTCGGCGCGGTGATCGGGATTCTGCCGGTTCTGATTGCGTCGGGGTAACCGGAACAAAGTAGTTCATAAGCGATATCGATCTTTCAGACCGCTTCGATCGTTGCGTGGGAATGGAAACCAATTCGGAAGTCGCATGATTATTGTTTCGTATAAATACTCGATCGGCATGGCAATTCGGGAGGCAGCGGGAAGCCCGACACGGGCAATTGATGCCGCGGCGAGACCTACTGGCATCGACACGATCACGTCGATGGGAAAATGTACGCCAAGATAGACGCGTGCCACGCCAGTGAGCAGGGCACATGAGCATGTCACGATTCCCGATATTTTTGCGGCCCTGGTCAGGATCAGGCTCAAACCAACCGTCCACGCCAAGGTTGCGTGATCGCTGGGAAAGCCGTTGTCGGCGATGTGGACAATCCACGTATGCCCAATGCTGGACATGAACGGCCGGGGTTCATACCAAACTTGCCCGAGCGACCAGTTGATGGCTTGCCCGAGGAGAGCGGCGCATGCGCTGGTCAGCAGCGCCGGACGCCGATCTGGCTGCCCCCATATCCACAGGCTGGTCAACAGCACAGGGATGAGCAGAAGCGGGCTCATGGCCGCAAGTTGGGCGGCCCGCAGCGCGGCCCAGCCCGGATGTTGCGAGGCGTTCAGCAGCATAAAGACCGTTATATTCCACGACACCGCTTGCCTCCCGAAAACGTCTTTGTTTCAAAGGATTTGGCTTATTCTTCGATCATTGTCATTCGATTTTCGCGAACTATACAAATCGGTATTCCGGCGTTGGCCCCGCACCGGGCTGCCGATTCGCGACGGAAGGGTGACATGGCTTATTCATCGCATGGCCCGCTCGTCGCGACCGGCTGGGTCGGCCGGCAGGGTGCTGCGCGAAGTGGCGGATGATTTTCACTCTACCATGATCGGCTGACCGCCGGCGCGCGCCAGAATGCGCGGGCGGCGGCGTAGTGTGTGGCCGTTGGATTGGCGCTTCGTATAGCGCCATCCCAACTGGGCCAATATCGAGAGGTCCATTGTGCAAACCGGCGGACGTGATCGACGTTCGCGACAGAAGGAAAACCGAAGATGAAGAAGAAACGCATTCTGATCGCCTCCGTTGCGGTGGTGGCGCTGGCCGGCGTCGCAAGCGGGGTCGTCGTCGCCAAGGAAAGCCGTGAGGGAATTCACGACTTGGCCAGCCTCGCCTTGGTGAAAGTGACGTTGCCGCAAGCGATCGCCACCGCCGAGGAGCAGTCCAACGGCCGCGCCATCAGCGCCGACATCCGCCGGGACAATGGTGCTACCCGGATCGAGGTGGAGGTG
Source organism: Rhodospirillales bacterium (assembly GCA_043746675.1). Taxonomy (GTDB): domain Bacteria; phylum Pseudomonadota; class Alphaproteobacteria; order Acetobacterales; family Acetobacteraceae; genus CAITOL01. The sequence continues at coordinate 10,795 of JAYTQP010000274.1, forward strand.
ATGGGGGAGAAAGGCACGCTGTTGGTGATGGTGGATGCACAGTCGGGTCTGGTCACGGCAACCCGTGCCGGCGAACAGGACGTACAAGACCCACAGGACGAACAGGACTGAACGCCGACGCGTCCCCCCGGGGCGCGGCTGCGCCGGCCGCGCCCGTCCTCCGCAGACAGGAGCCTGGAATGACCCTGCTCGTCGTCAAGAACCTTCGCCTCTGTTGCAACGGCACCCTGATCCTGCACGACGTATCGCTTACCGTGGGCGAAGGCGAGATCGTGGGCCTGCTTGGCCCGAACGGTGCCGGCAAGACCACCACAATCCTGGCAGCGCTGGGGTTGTTCGAACCCGTTGCGGGCAGCATACGCACATTGGGCCACGACCCGCAGATCCATGGCGCGGCGTTGCGCCGTCAGATCGGCGTGCTGCCCGATCCAAACGGATTTTACGACTGGATGACCGCACCCTCCTATCTGGCATTCTTCGCCGGACTTTACGGCTGCACGCTGGATGATGCGTCGATCACGCACCGGCTGGAGGCGGTTGGACTAACCCCGGCTGCCGGTCAGTCGATCGGCACTTTCTCGCGCGGCATGCGCCAGCGTCTGGGCCTGGCACGCGCGTTGATCGCCGATCCGAAGTTGCTGGTGCTCGACGAGCCGACCAGTGGTCTGGACCCGCGCGGCCGGCGGGATATCCATGACCTTCTTTCAAGCCTGGCCAAAAGCGGGGTGGGCATTCTGCTGTGCACCCATCTGCTCGACGATGTGGAGCGGCTCTGTGCGCGGGCGTGCTTCATCGTCGGCGGTCGCACGGTGGCCGAAGGGCGGATTGCGGATCTGCTGCGCGCCGGCGCCGGGCAAGCCCGGTTCCGGCTCGAACTCTCCGGCCCCGTCCCCGTGACGGCGAAGCTTCCGGTGAATGCGCGGATTATCGTCGAGGATTATGCAACCGTGACGGTGGATGTCGATCCCGCCGTGCATCCCGACATTGCGTGGCGCGAGTTGCTCGATCTTGGTTGGCCGATCACGACGATCGCGCATGAAAGCGGCGGGCTGGAACAGGTTTATCTGGATGTCGTCACCACGAGCATTGCACCAGAGACCATGGCCATCTCACCGATCGGACGGGCAGTATGAGCGCCCTGACCCTGCTGGCCCGAAAGGAAGCCGGAGAACTGGTGCTGTCGCCACGGGGCCTCGGCTGGCTGCTCGCGGTGTCCGTCGCGCTGTCGTCGTTCGGGCTGCTCCTGGTGGGCAGCAAAGAGTTGAGTCTGCTCGACAATGCCCAGGTGGTCTATGACATGCTCGGCATCGCGACAGCTTTGGGCGCTCTGCTAGCCGTCGCGTCGGGGGTTGACGCGATCGCCGGAGAGCGCGAGCGCGGCAGCCTGTTGCCGCTGCTGCTGGCACCGCTGTCCCGCAACGCGCTGTTGCTCGGCAAGATGGGCGGTCAGGTTGCCGCCTGGGCGATGATGCTGGCGATTGCCCTGCCGTATCTTTGGTCGGTCGGCAGCACTGGGCAGAACCTGCTGGGCGGCAGCATGGCGCTGCTGTTGCTGGGCACACCTGTTGTGGCGGGGTTTGGCTTGCTCGCCATGGGTCTCGGCACGCGGCTCGGCTCAGCGCGTGCAACGTTGATGCTGTGCGCGATCGTGCTGCTGGTTTCCGCAAGTCCGCTGATACTGGACCCCAGTCTGCGGCGCTCGGCGATCGGCGTGGCATTCGATGCGGTCAACCCGTTCTCGGCCGCGCTGAACGCCTATGACAGCGTGGTGATCGACGGCCAAGGCGCCCTGGCACAAGGCTGGCACGCCCTGGTGGCGGCGCTGTGGTTCAGCGCAACCGCAGCCTTCGCTGCATCCGGCATACGTGGCCTGAGACGGTAAGGAACACATACTTATGAACCTACACCATTTCGCGGTGTTCGCAGGATTGCTGGTCGGCATGCAGACCCAGACTGCGGCGGCACAGGCGGTGGTGGCACCATTGGTGCCCGCCACTTTGCAGATCGCATTGTCGCCTGAGCCGGGCAATGCCGCCCGGCCGAAAATGGGCGACAACCTTATCTATCGCAGCGTCATTCGTAACACTGGCGCCACCCCCGTGCACGGCGTGGTTGCCTGGCTCGGCCTCGTACAGGTCGATCCCGGACGGGAGCAACCGGTGGACCTGGAGGATTGGAGCGCGCACAAGGCCATCACAGCGCCGGTGCTGGCGCCGGGCGAAGCGGTGACGACCACATGGCCGATGCGGCTGATCGCCGCTGGGACCTACCGGGTAGTGATCAGTGCGGCGGGCGGCACCGGCGCGCTGCAGCCGAGCAACTTCGTCGACCTCGTGGTTGCGCAGAAGCCGGTGGTCGAACAAGGCCGGGTGCTACCGGTGGCAATCGGCGTGCCGATGCTGCTGGGTGGCGCGTTGCTGCTGCGACGGCGGGCGTGAACGGCGTATGCGTGCCCGCCCGCCAGGACGCGTTCGCTCGGGGTTGGGCGCCGATAATAGCGTCCCTTTAACCCTACGAAGTCTTCCGCCCCGCCCAGCTTTGCGCACAGCAGCAGGAGCCTGATCGCGGGCACGGATAGAGCGCCTTGCCGCGTTGGCGCCGATCATCCCGCGCCGAAAAATGGTCGAGCAAAACAGGGCCCGCCATCGGGAAACCTCCCCATCAGAAGTCTCCCACAAATCAGACGTCGTAGCGCGGGAGAACCCCAAACCCCTTCAAGCGATGGCCGTGTCCTTGTTACTGCGCCGATTGACACGTGTGTTTCGGCATGGAAAACGAGTCCCGTGGGCAGAACACAACGATAGCGTGGTGTGCGCAATGGGCGCGCGATAACTGCTCTGGCCTGCCTTCAGGGGGTGTGCGGAATATGGACAACAATAGCGCGTGTCGCCTGGTGGTGACGCGTTCTCTCCCCGCACCGGTGCTGGCGTTGCTCCACGGCGCACATGCCTGCTGGGTCAACCCGCACGAGCGGACGCTGCGGCCGGACGAGATTATTTGGCACGTGCGCCATCATCGCGCTGATACCCTGCTTGTCATGGCAATGGACTGCATTGATGCCACGCTGATCGCGGCGCTCCCGGACGCGGTGCGTGTGATCGCCACCTATTCGGTCGGCCACGACCATATCGACCTCGCGGCCGCGCAGGCACGCGGGATCGCCGTCCTCTCAACGCCGGACGTACTGAGCGACGCGGTGGCCGATCTCGGAATATTATTGCTTCTGGGCGCGGCCCGACGGGCGCGCGAGGCGATGAACCTGATCTACAGCGGCGACTGGACCGGTTGGTCTCCCACCCAGTTGATCGGTCGGGATCTGACCGGGGCGCGCATCGGCATCTTGGGCATGGGCCGCATCGGTCGGGCGATCGCGCATCGGGCCCGGCACGGCTTCGCAATGTCCGTGCACTACCATAATCGCACACGCCTGCCCGCTGAACTCGAAGACGGTGCGCACTTTCAGCCATCGCTGGAGAGCCTCCTGCCGGTCAGCGACTTTCTGATGCTCGCTGCGCC
>JAYTQP010000275.1:0-5519 GCA_043746675.1 Rhodospirillales bacterium
CGTCACCATCCTCCGCGTCTGGCATGCCGCGCAGTCCCGGCGGCCGAACGCATAGCTGCCCAACTGTCATCCAGAGCCGCTTGCGCCGCCGGTGCCACAAGATTATGAGGACGCGTCAAGGTTACGGAAAGGCCCGGCCATGACATCCCAGAATTACTCCCCGATTCCCACGCCGACGCGCATCCTCGAAGCGCTGGCGTTTGACGACGTGTTGCTGGTACCAGGCTATTCCGAGATCGTCCCCTCCGGCGTGAACACGGTCACCCGGCTGACGCGGACGATTTCGCTGAATATCCCACTGATTTCCTCGGCGATGGACACGGTCAGCGAAAGCACGATGGCCATCACCATGGCCCAGCATGGCGGCATGGGCTTCATCCACAAGAACCTCAGCACCGCCGAGCAGGCGGCCCAGGTGCGGACGGTGAAAAAATTCGAATCCGGCATGGTGGTCAACCCGCTCACCATCCACCCGGACCAGACTTTGGCCGACGCGCGGGCGTTGATGGCAACCCACCGGATCAGCGGCATTCCGGTGGTGGAGCGGGAAACCGGCCGGCTGGTCGGCATGCTGACCAATCGCGACGTGCGCTTCGCCACCGACCCCGCGGTGAAAGTCTACGAACTGATGACGCGGGAAAACCTGGTTACCGTCACCGGCAGCGTCGGACCGGATGATGCCCGCCGCCTGCTGCATGCGCGCCGGATCGAGAAATTGCTGGTGGTAGACGACGCCTATCGCTGCGTCGGTCTGATCACGGTGAAGGATATGGACAAGGCGCAAACCCATCCGCTGGCGAACAAAGACGAACTCGGCCGGCTGCGCTGCGGGGCGGCAACCGGGGTGGGGGACGAAGGTTATCAACGCACCGAAGCCCTGATTGCCGCCGGCGTCGATGTGGTGGTGGTGGACACCGCCCATGGCCACTCCGCCGGCGTGGTCGATGCGGTGGCGCGGATCAAGAAACTGTCCAACGCGGTGCAGGTGATCGCCGGGAATGTGGCAACGCCGGAAGGCGCCCAGGCGTTGATCGATGCCGGGGCGGATGCGATCAAGATCGGCATCGGGCCGGGCAGCATCTGCACCACCCGCATTGTTGCCGGCGTTGGCGTGCCGCAATTCTCCGCCGTGCTGGAAACCGCCGAAGCCTGCCGCCGCCACGGCGTGCCGGCAATCGCCGATGGCGGCATCCGCCATTCCGGCGACATCGTGAAAGCCATCGGCGCCGGGGCGGACTGCGTGATGGTCGGCAGCCTGCTGGCCGGCACCGATGAAGCGCCGGGCGAGGTGTTTCTCTATCAGGGCCGATCCTACAAATCCTACCGCGGCATGGGCAGCATGGGGGCGATGGCGCGCGGCTCGGCCGATCGCTATTTCCAGCAGGACATTAAGGATAGCTTGAAGCTGGTGCCTGAGGGCATCGAGGGACGCGTGGCCTATAAAGGCCCGGTCTCCGCGGTGCTGCACCAGATGGTCGGCGGCTTGCGCGCCGGCATGGGCTACACCGGCAGTGCCACGGTGGCAGAATTGCAGCAGAACGCCCGCTTCCGCCGGCTGACCGGCGCTGGGCTGCGCGAAAGCCACGTCCACGACGTCGCCATCACCCGTGAAGCACCCAACTACCGCCAGGATGGTTGATGACACCGGCGGCTCGGCTTTTGGCGGCGATTGAGCTGGTGAGCGCGGTGGAGGCGGCGACGCGCAAGCCGGCCGACGCGGTGGCGAATGCGTTTTTTCGCGAGCGGCGCTTCATCGGGTCCGGCGATCGGCGGGCGGTATCCGAACGCGCCTGGACGGTGCTGCGGGCGCGGCGTCGGCTGGGCTGGTGGCTGAGCCGCGCCGGCGGATCGCAAACGCCAAGGTTGCTGGTGGCGGCGTCGCTGCTGCTGGAAGGTTGGACCCTGGATGGCGTGGTGCAGTCCTATTCCGGCGGGCAATATGCGCCATCGGTACTGACCGGGGCGGAAAAGGCTGGGCTGCGCGGGCTGGAACATCACGGCATCGATCATCCCGATATGCCGATGGCGATCCGGCTGGAAGTGCCGGACTGGGTGTTGCCGCATCTGGAGGCGCGCTTTGGCGATGCTTTGGTGCCGGAAATGGCCGCCATGGCGACCGAGGCGCCGCTGGATTTGCGCGTCAACCTGCTGGCTGGCAGCCGCGACGATGCAATGGCGGCACTGGCGGCCGAACAGATCGAAGCCAAACCGACCGAACTTTCCCCCTGGGGCCTGCGCATCCAAGGCCGCCGTCCGGTCAGCACCGGCAAGGCGTTCCAGTCCGGGCTGGTAGAAATCCAGGATGAGGGCAGCCAGTTGGTGGCGCTGCTGGTGGGCGCCGAGCCCGGCATGCGGGTGGCCGACTGGTGCGCCGGCGCGGGCGGCAAAACCCTGGCGCTGGCAATGACGATGCACAATAAAGGCCATATCGTCGCCTGCGACGTATCGGCGCCGCGGCTGGAAGGTGCGGTGAAACGTCTGCGTCGCGCCGGCGTGCACAATGTGGAACAATATCTGATCGAACCGACCGGCAAATGGATGAAGCGCCGCGCCGGCACCTTCGATCGCGTGCTGGTCGATGCGCCCTGCACCGGAACTGGCACCTGGCGCCGCAACCCGGACGCCCGCATGCGGCTTGCCCCGCGCGATTTATCCGAACTGGCGGTCAAGCAAGCCGGCATTCTGCGCACCGCGGCTGCCTTGGTGCGCAAGGGTGGGCGGCTGGTTTACGCCACCTGCTCACTGCTGCTGGAAGAAAACGACGCGCAAATCGAAAGCTTCCTGGCCGAACACCCGGACTTCCATTCTGTGCCAGTCGCCGCCGCCTGGCCCGGCGCCCCGGCCAACTGCGCCGGCGCAGTGTTGCGGCTAACGCCGTTGCAACATGGAACCGACGGCTTCTTCGCCGCAGCATTGGAACGAGCGGGGTGATCACCATCCGCCACGCCCGGCCGGATGATGCGGTGGCGATCGGCAGCGTGCATGTGGCGGCCTGGCGCAGCGCCTACCCCGGCATTCTGCCGACCGCCTATCTCGCCAATTTGTCGGTTCCACGCCAGGCCGCCTATTACGAGGCGGCGATCCGGGGTGCCGCCGGTGTTCATGTCGCCACCGTATCGGGGCTTGATCTGGGTGAGGTCGGGCGGGCGCCGATAGTGGTTGGCTTCGCGACCTCCGGACGGGCGCGCTTCGCCAACCCGCCGGCCGACGGCGAAATCGAGACGCTCTACGTGCTCGACGACTGGCGCGAACGCGGACTGGGGCGCCGGCTGATCCATGCCGCGGCCGAGCACCTCGCCGCCATTGGCTGCCTCGGCGCGTTCCTGTGGGTGCTGCGCGACAATCCCAGCCGATGGTTCTACGCCGGGCTCGGCGGTCGCCCGGCGGCCGAAGCCACCATCCGCGTCGGCGGGCAGGACGTCGTGCAGACCGCCTATGTCTGGTCGCCGCTGGCCAAACTACTTGAAGCGACCACCGCGCCGCAATGATGCGCTTGCCCCCTGCCGCCGCCTGCGGCAAGACCCCTTCCTTTCCGACCCTGAGGTGCTGAGATGGCCGATATCGCCGACCGCGTTCTGATCCTCGATTTCGGCAGCCAGGTCACCCAGTTGATCGCGCGGCGGGTGCGCGAAACCGGCGTCTACTGCGAAATTTTTCCCTACAACGCTACGCCGGAACGGATCGCCGCGTTCGCCCCGAAGGCCATTATCCTGTCCGGCGGCCCGGCCAGCGTGCCGGATGGCGATTCGCCCCGCGCCCCGCAAATGGTGTTCGAAGCCGGCGTGCCAGTGCTCGGCATCTGCTATGGCCAGATGACCTTGTGCGAGCAACTCGGCGGCGAAGTTGCCAGTTCCGATCATCGCGAATTCGGCCGCGCCTTCGTGGACGTGAAGGATGACTGCGCGCTGTTCGACGGCATCTGGCCGAAGGGCAGCCGGCACGAGGTGTGGATGAGCCATGGCGACCGGGTAATTTCCTTGCCGCCGGGGTTTCACGCGGTCGGCACTTCCGAAGGCGCACCCTTCGCCGCCTTCGCCGATGACAACAGGAAGTTCTACGGGCTGATGTTCCATCCCGAAGTGGTGCACACGCCGGACGGCGCCAAACTGTTGCGCAACTTCGTCCACGGTATCGCCGGCCTGCGCGGCGATTGGACCATGGCCGGCTTCAAGGATGCGCAGATCGCCGCCATCCGCGCACAGGTTGGCAGCGGGCGGGTGATTTGCGGCCTGTCCGGCGGGGTGGACAGCGCGGTCGCCGCGGTGCTGATCCACGAAGCCATCGGCGCGCAACTCACCTGCATCTTCGTCGATCACGGCATGCTGCGTGCGGGGGAAGCCGACGACGTGGTGGCCACCTTCCGCGACCGTTTCAACATCACGCTGGTGCATTGCGATGCCGCCGATCTGTTTCTCGGCGCGCTCGATGGCGTCACCGACCCTGAAACGAAACGCAAAACCATCGGCCGGCTGTTCATCGAAGTGTTCGAGGAGGAGGCAACGAAAATCGGTGGTGCCGACTTTCTGGCCCAAGGCACATTATATCCCGACGTGATCGAAAGCGTCAGCTTCACCGGCGGACCTTCGGTCACCATCAAATCGCATCACAATGTCGGTGGTCTGCCGGAACGGATGCGAATGCAATTGGTTGAGCCGCTGCGTGAGCTGTTCAAGGACGAGGTCCGCGTGCTCGGCCGCGAACTCAAAATCCCCGAACTGATCGTCGGCCGCCACCCCTTCCCCGGCCCCGGCCTGGCCATCCGCATGCCCGGAACCATCACCCGCGAAAAAGTGGCCCTGTTGCAGCGGGTTGACGCCATTTACCTCGAAGAAATCCGCAATGCCGGGCTATACGACGCGATCTGGCAAGCCTTCGCGGTGCTCCTGCCGGTCCGCACCGTCGGCGTAATGGGCGACGGACGCACCTACGACATGGCATGCGCCTTGCGCGCGGTGACCAGCACCGACGGCATGACCGCCGATGTCTACCCATTCGATATGGCGTTCCTGACCCGGGTTGCTGGACGGATCGTTAACGAGGTGCGCGGGATCAATCGAGTGACCTACGATATTACATCGAAGCCGCCAGGGACAATCGAGTGGGAGTGATTTAGCCCCACTCAAACATACTCCATAATGCGATAGAACTCTCCATAAGTAGATGAAAATAAACAAGAAAACTGCCATCGACTTTCGCGAACTATCCGAGGGCAAGCGTCACTGGTGACGGACTTTTCGACGGACCGCCTCAGCTTGATCAATTGATGCTTTGAAAGTACCGTCAGCGTGAAAGAAGCCGCTGACGGTCTTTTTTTGTCCGTATTTCGTTGAAAATAAAAGCATTATTTTTACGAAACCGGCCAAAAAACAGCTGACGGATTTTCGGTGGTATCTCTCCTCATTTAACCGAATTTAGGAGGCCGCCATGCTTACTGACGCAGCGATTAAAGCACTGAAATCTAGAGAGAAAAGCTATAAGGTGACCGACCGCGATGGGATGTACCTTTTGGTCATGCCGTC
>JAYTQP010000276.1:0-14823 GCA_043746675.1 Rhodospirillales bacterium
CGGCGATCAAGCTCTGGATCGATTTCGGCGGCAGCCTCGGCATCCGCAAATCCTCCGCCCAGATCACCGTCCATTATAAAATCGAGGATTTGATCGGCCGGCAGGTGATGGCAGTGGTCAATTTCGCCCCGCGCCAGATCGGGCCGTTCATTTCCGAGGTTCTCACCCTCGGCGTGCCCGACGACAACGGCGCCGTGGTCCTGCTGCGACCAGATCTTGATGTTGCCAACGGGGGAAGATTATTCTGATGACGCAGCATTATTACACCGTCACCTGGGACCAGTTGCACCGCGACGGCCGCGCGCTGGCCTGGCGCCTGCTCGACAAAGGGCCGTTCAAGGGCGTCGTCGCGGTCACCCGCGGCGGCCTGATCCCGGCGGCGATCGTCGCCCGCGAACTGGAAGTGCGGCTGGTCGAAAGCGTCTCCATCCAGACCTACAGCGGCGAAAGCGCCGAGGCGCGCGGCGAACCGGTGGTCACCAAATATCCGACCGCCGCCGGCGACGGCACCGGCTTCCTGGTGATCGACGACCTCGTCGATACCGGCGCCACTGCCAAGCTGGTGCGTGCGCTGCTGCCGAAGGCGCACTTTGCCGCCGTCTACGCCAAGCCGGCCGGCAAACCGCTGGTCGATGACTACGTGACCGAGGTCAGCCAGGACACCTGGATCCTGTTCCCGTGGGATACCGAACTGCAAGCCGCGGTACCGCTGGTCAAGCGCGACAAAGGTGCCGTGCCGGCGGCTCCGTAACCGATCTTTATCACATTCTGGTGTAATCGTGATTGCTCTACCCAGTTCGCGTCTATCCGTGGTATAAAAACCCACGGACAACAACCGAGGCAATCCAGCGCATGCCCAAGCGGCTGATTTTCGCCAGCGCTATCGTCGCCGTGCTTGCCGCCCACACGGCCTCGCCGTTCGTCGCGACGTGGTGGATGTGGCACGCCGCCGAAGTGGGAGACACCGCCGCCCTGGCCAGTCGGATCGATTGGGATGACGTGCGCAGCGGCTTGAAGCAGGACATTGCTGACGGCATCGTCGGCATGCCGGCGCAGGAAGTGGCAGCCACCAACAGCCTCACCCCGTTCGGCAGCGGTTTCATCGCCGGAATTGCCGGCTCCGCCGTGGACCGCGACGTTACCCCGCAAGGGCTCGCCATCGCTCTGCGCGGCTTGCGGCTGGACCCTGGCGCGACCGACCGCGGTCGCATCCAGGCCGCGCATTTTACCAGCCCGACCAGCTTCGAACTTGCCTTGCTCGCGCCGGGGCAGGATGCGTCCGATCAGCCGCTGCGCCTCGAACTGCGATGGCGCGCCTTCGGCTGGCAGATCGTGCGCGCCTACGTGCCGCAGGATTTGCTGGAGCAGGCCGACTTCGATCCGTAATTGCACGTCAGCTCAGGGGTTCACCTGAAACCCGCGCCGCTTGAAGATCGCGGTCGCCTGCCGCCCGGCCAGATACTGCAAAAACGCCCGCGCCGCCGGGGTGTCGCCCGCCTTGGTCACTGCGAACGGATAGACCACGGGATCGTGGCTCGCCGGCGGAAACACCCCGGCGATTGCCACCCCGGGCGCGATCGCCGCGTCGGTGGCGTAGACGATGCCGAGTGGCGCCTCCCCACGCTCCACCAGCAGCAGTGCGCTGCGCACGCTGTCGCTGCGGGCCAGCCGCGGCGCGACGGCTGCCCACAGCCCGAGCCGGGTCAGCGCCTGCTGGGCATAAATCCCCACCGGCACGTTGGCCGGATCGCCGGTCGCCAGCCGCCCATCCGGGCCCAGAAGGCCGAGAATATCAAGTCCGGCGGAAATCGTCACCGGCTTCACTTTGGCCTTCGGCATCACCAGCACCAGGTCGTTGCCGAGCAGATTGCGGCGCGTGTCGTCGGCGATCAGCCTGCGCGCCGCCGCCCAATCCATCCATTGCAGGTCGGCGGAGGCGAACAGATTTGCCCCGGCACCCTGTTCGATCTGCCGCGCCAAGGTGGAACTGGCGGCGAAGCTGAACCGGATTTTGCCATGCCCGCCGGCCTCCCATTGCGTGCCGACATCCTTCAGCGCGTCGGTCAGGCTGGCGGCGGCGAACACCGTCAGGACGGACGTCGGCTGCGCGCGCGCCGGAACCGCGGCAGCCAGCAGCGCGGCGATGGCAAGGCAAACATGCGGCAACTTCAATCGGGGCATAAGGATCCTCCTGCGACATGCGTTATACCCATCAGGATACACCGAGTCAGCTCCAATTCGCTCATCGGCTTGACAGCACAGCGACGGCAGCCCGAAATCCATCCGGCCGATCGTGCAAAGGCTGGGAGAAATTCATGGTGTCCGGCCCACAATTCGCGCGCGTCGCCCGGATCGCCCCGATCCTGGCCGCCGAGGTCGCGCAAATCGAAGCCGACCGCGCCCTCACCCCGGCCGTGCTCGATGCCCTGCACGGCGAAAAACTGTTTCGCACCTTGCTGCCGCGGCGGTTTGGTGGCGAAGAATCAAACCCCGCCGATTTCGTGCGCATGCAGATCGAACTCGCTTGCATCGACGCCAGCATTGCCTGGTGCATGGGCCAGGCCTGCGGCTGCGCGATGGCCGCCGCCTACCTCGCCCCCGCGGTGGCGCAGGAAATCTGGGGCGACGATCCGCGCGCGGTGCTGGCCTGGGGTTTCGGTCCGGGTGCGATCGCCAAAGTGGTCGATGGCGGCTACTGTATCTCCGGACGTTGGCAATTCGCCAGTGGCAGCAAACATTCCACCTGGCTCGGCGGCCATTGCTGGGTGCAGGAACGCGACGGCAGCTTCCGCCTCGCACCCGATGGCAGCAAAACCGAACGCACCATGCTGTTCCCGACCCGCATTGCGATTTTCACCGACGCCTGGCAGGTGATGGGCCTGCGCGGCACTGGCAGCGACAGCTACGCGGTTTCAGACCTGTTCGTGCCGGACGATCATTCGCTGTGCCGCGATACCGACGCCGAACGGCGCGAACCCGGCCCGCTCTACCAATTCTCTACCACCCATCTCTACGCCGCCGGGTTCGCCGGCGTCGGCCTCGGCATCGCCCGCGGCATGCTCGATGCGTTCGTCGCCCTCGCCACTGTCAAAACCCCGAGCGCCACCAGCCGCGCCCTGCGCGACAGCCCGGCGGTGCAGCGCGACCTCGCGCTGGCCGAGGGCACCTGGCGCGCCGCCCGTGCCGGCCTGCTGACCACCCTCACGGAAACCTGGGACGCGGTCGCCAGCACCGGGCAAATGACGCGCGACCAGAAAATCAGCATCCGGCTGGCCACCACCTTCGCCATCCACCAGGCCAAGGCGGTGGTCGATTTCTGCTGGCGCGAAGCCGGCGCGACCGCGATTTTCGATGCCAACCCGTTCGAGCGTCGCTTCCGCGATATGAATAGTGTTACCCAGCAAGTTCAGGGACGGATGTCCCACCTGGAAGCCGTCGGCCTGCATTTGCTTGGCGGCAGCCCGAGCACGCGGTTTATCTAAGTGTCCGTCCGGAAAGTCTGCCGGGTCGGTCCGGCGGTGCTTTTTGCGCCTGGGAGCGTCGGGTCCTTGCCATGATGTCCCAGCATCATGGCGGCAGTCCCTCCTTCCCAGGTGCAAAAATCCCTCGCCGGCCCTCCGCCGGCAGCCTTCCCGAACGGACACTAAAGCATAACCCAGAAAGGACGTGCGATGCCCCTCAACGCCCTCAACCACTACACCTTGCGCCCGGTCAATCTCGAAAACACCAAGGATTTCTACGTCGATGTGCTCGGCCTGCCGGTCGGCTACCGCCCGCCGCTCGGGTTTCCCGGCTACTGGCTTTATTGCGGCGACGTGCCGACGGTGCATCTGATCGGCCCGCGCGATCTGGACGCCAACTGGCCCGACCGCCACGCCGGCGCCACCGGGCTGCTCGATCATATCGCGTTTTCCTGCACCGGGCTGGCCGCCATGCAGGAAAATCTGACGAAATTCGACATCAGCTACGAAACCCGCATCATCCCGCGCGACCGGCAGACCCAGTTGTTCCTGCACGACCCGGACGGGCTGGCGGTGGAGCTGAACTTTCCGCCGAACGAAACTGTGAGATAGACTGCGCCAGCAAACCGGAGCGCGCTGCCATGATGCCGACCATCTTCCTCAGCCATGGCTCCCCCATGCTGCCGCTGACCGATGCCCCGGCGCGGGATTTCTTAAGCGGGCTGGCGGCGCGTCTGCCGACCCCGAAGGCGATCCTGGTCGCTTCCGCGCATTGGGAAACCGCCCGCCCGGCGGTGAACGCGGTGGCGCGCAACGAAACGATCTATGATTTCTACGGTTTCCCGCCGCCTCTCTACCAACTCCGCTATCCCGCCCCCGGCGATGCCGCGCTGGCCGCCCGCGTCCATGCGCTGCTGCAAGCCGCCGGCCTGCCCGGCGATATCGACCCCGCCCGCGGCCTCGACCACGGCGCCTGGTGCCCGCTGCTGCTGGCCTACCCGGACGCCGACATTCCGGTGTTGCAACTCTCGCTGCAAACCCATCTCGGCACCGCCCATCATGTCAAACTCGGTGCCGCGATCGCGGCTTTGCGCGAGGAAGGTGTGCTGATCATCGGCTCCGGCAGTTGGACCCACGATCTTCGCCGCTTCCGTGGCCAAACCATCGACGCGCCGGAAGCCCCCGATGTGATCGAATTTTCCGACTGGATGGACCGCGCGCTGGTCGAACGGCGCCGCGACGATGTGTTGAACTACCGCAGCCTCGCCCCCTACGCCGCCGCCGAGCATCCCACCGAGGAACATTTGCTGCCGCTCTACGTCGCCCTCGGCGCCGCCGGTTCCGCCGCCACCGCCACCCGCATCCACCGCAGCGCCAGTTACGGCATCCTGCGCATGGATGCCTATCAGTTCGCCTGAGCAAGGATTTTCCAATGTCGCAACCACCGCCCGCCATCCCCGGCATGCGCGAAGCAGACGTCGATACCCCCGCTTTGCTGATCGACCTCGACGCCTTCGAGTTCAACCTCGACACCATGGCCGCCAAGGTCGCCGCCGCCGGGGTAAAACTCCGCCCGCACGCCAAAACCCATAAATCCCCGATCATCGCCCGCCAGCAAATGGCCCGCGGCGCGGTTGGCAACTGCGTGCAAAAAGTTGGCGAGGCCGAAGCCCTCGCCTGGGGCGGCGTGTCCAACATCCTGGTCAGCAACGAGGTTGTCGGCGCCAGCAAGCTCGCCCGCTTCGCCGCCCTGTCCGGTCTGGCCCAGATCGCCATCTGCGCCGACGATCCATCCCAGGTCGCCGCGCTGGAGATCGCCGCCCGCGACGCCGGCCAACGCCTGACCGTGCTGGTGGAAATCGAGGTCGGCAGCAACCGTTGCGGCGTCGCACCGGGATCGGACGCCGTCGCACTGGCGCAGATCATCGCCGCCAGCCCACATCTGCGCTTTGGCGGCCTGCAATCCTACAACGGCCGCGCCCAGCATTTCCGCAGCGTCGCCGAACGCAGCACAGCCATCGCCACCACGGTGGAAAACACCCGCCGCACCATCGACATGCTGCGCCAGCAAGGCCTGTCCTGCGACATCGTCGGCGGCGCCGGCACCGGCACCTTCGAGCTCGAAGCCCATTCCGGCGTCTACAACGAACTGCAAGCCGGCAGCTACGTGTTCATGGACGCCGATTACGGCCGCAACCTCGATGCATCCGGCGCCCCGGTTTCCACCTTCCGCAACGCGCTGTTCGTGCTGGCGACCGTGATGAGCGCGCCGCGCCCCGGCATCGCCGTGGTGGATGCCGGCCACAAATCGGTCGCCGTCGACAGCGGCATGCCGCTGGTCTGGCAACGCCCGGACATCCGCGCCACCGGCCTGTCGGACGAACATGGAAGGCTGGAGTTCGGTCCGGAAACCACCCCGCCGAAACTCGGCGAAAAACTCCGCCTCGTCCCCGGCCACTGCGACCCGACGGTGGATCGCCACGAATGGTATGTCGGCATCCGCAACGGAAGGGTGGAATGCGTCTGGCCGATCGCCGCGCGCGGTGCCGCCGCCTAACCGGCCAGCCGCCCGCGCAGCACATCGGCCATCCGCTCGGCAATCGCCACCGTGGTCAGATGCGTGTTGGCGCGCGGCACTTCCGGCATCACCGACGCATCGATCACCCGCAGCCCGGTAAACCCGATCACCCGGCAGGCCTGGTCCACCACGCTGGCCGGGTCGGCTTCGTCACCCATCCGGCAGGTGCCCGACGCGTGCTGGGCGTCCGAAACAGCGCCGAACAGCCAATCGTCGAGCGCCGTTTCATCCAGCATTTCCGCTATCGAGACGCCGGTTTCGCCGTACTCAACGCGCTCGGCGATCGCCGTCACCGCATCATGCCGGCAGATCGCGCGTAGCCGCCGCACCCCATCGCGCATCCGCACCAGGTCACGTTCGTCGGACAGCATGCGCTCGTCGATCGCCGGGTCGATCGCTGCATCCGGCGTGGCAATCCGAACCACTCCCCGGCTGAACGCCTGATAAACCGAAACCGCGATCCGCCCGAACCCCACATCATGCCCGCCGCCGCGCTTGCTATGGCTGGAAAGATTGCCAGCGATCATGATCATGTCGTTAGCGCCGGCCCCCGCCCGGCCCGAGCTATACCGCAGACAGCAGTTGGTATGCCGATGCATCAACGTATCAACCCGCGCATCCGGCCGAAGATAAAGCAGCGCCGACATGATGGGGTGATCGCGTAAATTCTCCCCAACCGGCAGGTCGGCCGCCACCGGTATCCCAACCCGCATCAGCAAAGCCGCCGGCCCAATGCCGGACCGCTGCAAAATCGCCGGCGAATGGATCGCCCCGGCGCACAGCAACACTTCACGGCTTGCCCGAACCGTCTGCTCCGGCTGCCCCGCCACCCGCACCCGCACGCCGGACACATGCAGCCGGTTGCCTTCCACGATCAGCCCGCCGACCAGCGCATCGCCGACGATCCGCAGGTTCGTCCGCCCGCGCGCCGGCTCCAGATACCCATCATTGGTCGAAACCCGCCGCCCCGCCCGGCTGTTGATCGCGTACGGCGAGGCCCCGGTGCCGGTGGGTGCATTGTGATCCGCGCACCAGCCATAGCCCAGCCCTTCGGCAGCGCCCTTCAAAGCCCGATCGACGCTGCCCCAATCCTCAACCGGGGCGCGATAAACCGGGATCGGCCCGGCATCGCCGTGATAGTCGGCCGCGCCAAAATCAACGTCGGTTTCCAGCTTGCAGAAATACGGCAGCATGTCGGCCCAGCCCCAGCCCCGGCATCCCATGGCGACCCAGCGCTCGAAATCATCGGGCATGCCGCGAATGGCGATCTGCCCGTTGATGGTCGAACTGCCGCCCATCGCCCGCCCGCGCCAGAGCAGCTTCGGCGCCTGCCGTTCGGTCCGCCGCGCCAGCAAATTCGGCCAGCGGAAATCATCGTCGCCGATCGCGCGCATCGGATTGGGAATGTTGATGTGGTCGGGCATATCAGCCGAACGCCGATCCTGCCCGGCCTCCAGCAGCAGCACCCGCGTTCCAGCATCCTCGCTCAGGCGCGCCGCCAGCACCGCCCCGGCCGATCCGGCGCCGATCACGATGTAGTCATATTCAGTCAGAACCAACAAACCTGCCCCCTCAAACTCGCTACCGTCTGACGCGCCGAACATTCAATCCTCAGCGCTCCACCGCCTCACTGTCATGAAAGCGCCGATAATCAATCGCCCGACGGCCATCCGGGGTAACCCCGAAGATGTCGAGGTAGCGGTGCCCGTAGCGGATTTCTTCCGGCAGGTACGATGCGCGGGCATGCACATTGGCGCCCATGGTTTCATCGAGGCCTGATACTGTCACGATCAATTCAGCTTCATCGGCCAGCAGGCTGGCATGGGTGGCGCCATAAAGCGGGCTCGATGCGGTCATGTGGTGCATTGCCTGAAACGACATCGCGAACACCGGCGTATGATCGCGCGCCAGTTCCAGATCGTAGAAGCGCCGCATGGTGTGCCCGTCGGACGTGCGTTCGTTGCGCACCACGCTCATGGTGACCTCGGCCTGGATGATCTGGGACAGGCGTTCATTGCCCATTCGCACCATCAAGGTTGGCACGCCGTCGTAGCGGCTGACAACCGCGACCTTGGCGAACAGCACGCGCGCGGTCGGGCGCGACACGCGGGCGAACATCACGCCGGTGGTGAGCGCCACCAGCATGATTCCAGTCAAAGTTTCCAGCGTCATCACGGTGTTGGCCCAGGCGGTGGCCGGCGCCATCACGCCGTAGCCGATGGTGCCGAAGGTCTGCACGCTGAAAAAGAAGGCATCCGCGAAGGACCCTTCATGCGCGTTGGTGATGCTGCCGGGGCGGGCCAGGAACAGCAGCGCGAAGGCCGCATTGGCCAGCAGATACACCATCGCCGCGACGGCAAAAAACCGCGGCCAGCTCAAGGTCAGCGCGCGGTGATAAAGGTCGCCATGCCAGGGCTGGCGCAACCCGACGCGCAGGATGGTGCTCGCCCGGCCGCTCGCCGGCAGGCGCGGCGCGGTTCCCGACGGCGACGAACTCCGGCGCGACTGGGTCAGCGCCTCCTGCCGGGAGGTATCCACTTCGACGCGCCTGGCGCGTCGGCGGCTTGGTATGCGGCTCATGCGCAGCTCCGTTTGCGGCCGATCTCTGTCCGCCCAACATCGGATGACACAACCGAAAGCATTTGATGACACAACCGAAAGCATTTGAGGAGGCCGAAGACGGCGCCAGCACCAAATTTAGACGCCCGACCACGGGCGCTTTGACCGCTCCGGCATTTCCGCTAGGGTCCGGCGCAAATCGCCCCTTGGAGGAACCTTACATGAAACGTACCCAATTCCTGGCCGGCTTTGCCGGGTTGCTCGCCGCCACCCTTCTACCGGCGCTGGCGCGCGCGCAGGTTCAGGTCGGTGCGATTGAAATTCTGTCCGGCCCGGCGTCGGCCTACGGCATCGCCATCAAGGCCGGGCTGGAACTGGCGCTGGCCGAAGTGAACGCCAAGGGCGTGCTCGGCGGGCAGAAAATCGTGCTGACGGTGGAAGATAGCGCCGGCAACAAGGACCAGGCGATCAACGCCGCGCGCAAGCTGATCGGCCGCGACAAGGTGGTGCTGATCATCGGCCCGACCCTGTCGAACGAAATGTTCGCCGTCGGCCCGGTGACCAACGAACGCAAGGTGCCAACCGTCGGCACTTCAACCACTGCGGCCGGGATTACCGCTATCGGGCCGTATATTTTCCGCACCTCGCTGCCGGAAAGCGATGTGGTGCCGGTCACCTTCAAGAAAGCCCAGGCGCGCGGCGTGAAAACCATCGCGCTGATGTATGCCAACGACGACGCGTTTTCGAAATCCGGCTTCGACGTGATGAAGGCGACCGCCGAAAAGCTCGGCCTGAAAATCCTCACAATCGAGAGCTTCGGCAGCAAGGACACCGATTTTTCGGCCCAACTGACCAAGATCAAGGCGCTGAAGCCGGATGCGATCGGCATTTCGGCGCTGGTGGAACCGGTGTCCGGCGTGGTGCTGCAAGCCCACGCGCTTGGCTTCGGCAAGGAAACCCTGCTGCTGGGCGGCAATGGATCGGTCTCCCCAAAATTGGGCGAGGTAGCAGGTGCTGCGGCCGACGGCATGCTGGTCGGCAGCCCCTGGTTCATTGCCAAGGCGGATCCGGTGAACGCGAAGTTCGTGGCAGACTACAAGGCCAAATACGGCAAGGACCCGGACCAGTTCGCCGCCCAGGCCTATGACACGATGAAGATCGTCGCCGCCGCAATCGACCGCGCCGGCGCGGCGGACACCGAAAAACTAACCGCCGCACTGGCGAAAACCGATTTCACCGGCGTGATGGGGCCGTTCAAGTTCACCGACCATCGCGATCCGGCATCGAACGCCGGCGTTGTGGTGCTGGAAATGCACGGCGGCAAGTTCACCATCGCGCAGTAACCCAATATGCTCGCCCAGCAGCTTGCCAACGGGATTCTGCTGGGCAGCACCTACGCCCTGTTCGCGCTCGGCTTCACCCTGATGTTCGGGGTGATGCGGGTGGTTAACCTCACCTACGGGTTCACCTTTTCCGCCGGCGCGTTCGTGGCGCTGTATCTTACCAAGCAATGGGGCTGGCCGATCGCGGCCGCCCTGCCCGGCGCCGCACTGGCATCGGGGCTGCTGGCGGTGGTGCTGGACGGGCTGCTGCTGACCCGGCTGCGACGGATCAACGCGCCGGAGCTTTCGTCGCTGATGGTAACCTTGGGCGCCGTGCTGGCGCTGTATGCGGCGATGACATCCTGGCTCGGGCCGGACATCCGCCGGCTGCCGGCCGACCTACTGGGCGGCGAGGCGCTGTTGATCGGCGATTTGCGCATTACCCAGGCGCAAATTCTCATTCTGGTTGCCACCGCAATTCTGGTCGGCGGGCTGCTGGCGCTGATGCGGCTAACCCCGATCGGCCTGGCGTTGCGGGCAATGGCGGAAAACCCGGATGCGGCCGCACTGATGGGGATCGACACCGGCCGGCTGGCGGCCTTGGTCAGCTTCATCTGCGGCGCGCTGGCCGGCGCCGGCGGCGTGCTGATCGGGCTGAACTTCAACGCCATCCAGCCTTACATGGGGGAGGCAATGATGCTGCGCGGCTTCGTGGTAATCATCATCGGCGGCCTCGGCGACATCCGCGGCGCGCTGATCGCCGGCCTGCTGCTCGGCGTGGTGGAAGTGCTGACCGCCGGCTACATTAGTTCCGGCCTGAAAGAAGCGGTCGCCTTCGCGCTGCTGGTGCTGGTGCTGTGGACGCGGCCATCGGGCCTGTTCGGCCGCGCGCAAGTTCGGCGGGCGTGATGCCGGCCTGGCTCGATGATTTTCTCTGGACCTACCAGAACGTCGTCTACGCCCTCGGCATCAACGGGCTGCTGGCGCTGTCGATGTATGTGGTGCTCGCGGCCGGGCAGCTCTCGCTCGGGCAGGCCGCCTTCATGGGGCTGGGCGCCTATTCATCCGCGCTGATGACCTTGCAGTTGAAGCTGCCATTCGCGTTGGTATTGCCGGCCGCCTGCGTGCCGCCAGTGCTGTTTGCGCTGGCGATCGGCACGCCGACCTTGCGGCTGTCCGGGGTTTATCTCGCCATCGCCACGATCGGGTTGGGCGAGGTGCTGCGGGCGGTTTATCTGAATGTGGATGCGCTCGGCGGGGCGCTGGGGATTTCCGGCATTCCCGAGCGGGCCGGAATGGTATCGATCTACGGGCTGCTGACGCTGGCGCTGGCGGTGCTGTGGCTGGTCGGGCGCAGCTTCATCGGCCGGGCGATGGAGGCGATGCGGGAAGACGACATCGCCGCCGCGGTCATGGGGGTGAATGTGCGGCGCTACCGGCTGGGCGCGCTGCTGGCCTCCGCCGTGCTGGCCGGGGCGGCGGGCGCACTGAGCGCGCATGTTTCCAGCTTCATCGGGCCGAATGAATACGGCTTCGAACCGGCGGTGACGATCTTGTCGTTCGCGCTGCTGGGCGGGATTTCCTCGCCGTTCGCCCCAGTGCTGGGCGCCTGGATTCTCACCCTGCTGCCGGAAGCATTGCGCGGGCTGGCGGATTTCCGGCTGGTGTTCAACGGGCTGATCATTGTTGTCGTGGTGCTGTTCCTGCCGAACGGGCTGTGGCCGTTGCGGATGCGGCGGTGGGGCAAGTGAGCCTGCTGGAAGTCTCCACCGTCACCATGCGGTTCGCCGGGCTGGTGGCGGTGGACGCGGTGGATTTTAGTGTCGAGGCCGGCAGCATTCATGCGCTGATCGGCCCGAACGGCGCCGGCAAGACCACGCTGTTCAACCTGATCACCGGGCTGCTGGCGCCAACCTCCGGGCAGATCCGGCTCGATGGCGCCGACATCACCGACCTGCCGGCGCATCGCCGCGCTGGCTTGGGGATGGCGCGCAGCTTCCAGAATATCCGCGTCTTCGCCAGCATGACGGTGCTGGAAAACGTGCTGACCGGGCTGCACGCCGGGCTGCGTGCCAATCTTGTTTCGGTGGTGCTGCGCCTGCCCGGCTTCGTGCGGCAGGAGCGCCAGGCGATTGCCCGCGCCCGGGACGCGATTGCCTTCGTCGGCCTGACCGAGCGCAGCGACGATCCGGCCGCCGCCCTGGCCTATGGCGACCAGCGCCGGCTGGAAATCGCCCGCGCCATCGTCGCCCGGCCGCGCTTGTTACTGCTCGATGAACCGGCCGCCGGCATGAACCCGGCGGAAACCGAGGCGCTGGCCGGGCTGGTGCGCCGCATCCGCGACAGCGGCACCACCGTGCTGCTGGTGGAACACGACATGGGCTTCGTGATGCGGCTTGCCGACCGCGTAACCGTGCTGAATTTCGGCCGTCGCATCACCGACGGCGCGCCGGCTTCGGTGCGCCGCGATCCAGCGGTCATCACCGCCTATCTCGGCGCCAAGGTGGCTGCCCGGCTGGAAACGACAGCGCCATGAGCAGCCTCAGCGTGCAGGGATTGTCGGTCAGCTACGGCCGCACGGCGGCGGTAGCGGGGCTCGATCTGGAGGTCGCATCCGGCCAGATCGTCTGCCTGATCGGCGCGAACGGGGCCGGCAAAACCAGCGTCATGCGGGCGCTGTCCGGCCTGCTGCGGCCACGGGCGGGGCGGATCCTGCTCGATGGCGTCGATATTTCCGGCAGGCGGGCGCACCGGATCGCCGCCGCCGGGCTGCGCCAGGTGCCGGAAGGGCGGCAGATTTTCGCCGAACTGACAGTCGATGAGAACCTTGCCGCCGGCGCCTGGCTGGAAACCGACCGCAGCGCCACCGCGCGGCGACTGGCGGCGATGCTGGAACGGTTTCCCCGCCTGCGTGAACGCCGTGCCCAATTGGCCGGATCGCTGTCCGGTGGCGAGCAGCAAATGCTGGCGCTGGCCCGCGCCCTGATGGGGGCGCCGAAGCTGCTGTTGCTGGATGAACCCAGCATGGGACTGGCGCCGTTGTTCGTGGAGGAGATTTTCAGCATCATCGGCGAATTGAAGCGCGAAGGTGTGACCATCCTGCTGGTGGAACAAAACGCCTCGGCCGCGCTCGATGTTGCCGATTACGCCTACGTGCTGGAAAATGGCCGCATCGTGCTGCAAGGCCCGGCCGGCGAAATTGCCGGCAATCCGAAGATCATCGCCGCCTATCTCGGCGGCTGAAGCAAGGCGCCACGCGTGACCCAGACCGTGCTGATCACCTCCCCGCTCGAACCGGTTCATGTCGAGCGCATCCGCGCGCTCGACCGCAATCTGCAAGTGCTGCACGCCCCCGAACTGCTGCCGCGCACCCGCTACCCTGCCGATCACCAAGGCGCACCGTTCGAAAGGTCGCCGCCGCAGCAGGAACGTTTTCATGCCATGATGGCAGAGGCGGATATTTTATGGGACCTGCCGACCGAGGCCGACCTTGCCGTGGCGGAAAAGCTGCGCTGGGTGCAGACCACCAGCACCGGGGTCGGCCAGGCGGCGGCGCGGCTCGGGCTGGCGGCGCGCAATATTCTGGTCACCACGGCGCGCGGCGTGCATGCGCGGCCGCTGGCGGAATTCACCTTCATGGCGCTGCTGCAACATTTTCGCGGCCTGCGGCATTTGCACGCCGAACAATTCTCCCACCGCTGGCAGCGTTATTGCGGGGAAGAAGTGGCCGGCCGCACCCTGGTAACGCTCGGCGCCGGCGACCTGGCGCGAGGCTGTGCCAAGCTGGCGCAGGCGCTTGAAATGAACGTGATCGCGGTCGCCCGCGACCCCTCCCGGGTGCGCCCGCATAATGGCCTGTTCAATCGGGTGGTGGGCGCGGCCGATCTGCACCGCGTGCTCGGCGAGGCCGATGCCGTGGTCATCACCGTGCCGCACACGCCGCAGACCGACAATTTGCTCGACCGCGCCGCGATCGCCGCCATGCGGCCGGGGATTGCGGTGGTGAACATTGCCCGCGGCGTAATCATCGACGAAGACGCAATGATCGCGGCGCTGAAATCCGGCCAGATCGGCTTTGCCGCGCTGGACGTGGTGCGGGAAGAACCGCTGGCCCCGACCAGCCCGCTATGGGATTTGCCGAACGTGCTGATCAGCCCGCATTCGGCCAGCACCGTCACTGCGGAGAACGGCCGGATCGTCGAAATCTTCTGCCATAATCTGCGCTGCTGGCTGGATGGACGGCTGGACGGAATGCGCAACGTGCTGGATGCGGCGTTGATGTATTAGCGTCTGCCGCGAAGCACGTTTTCGCACGCGCCTTGATACTCCAGCCCGATCGCTTCAATGCAGCATGTTCTTGTAAAAGCTGCCACCTTTCATGATGGCAATCAACTGCGCGCCCTGGTTCTGCAACACACCCAGATCGGTCAACGGATCGCCATCGATCACGATCAGATCGGCAAAAGCGCCGGGTTTCAGCGTGCCGAGTTTGCCCTCCATGCGCAGTACCTGCGCGCCGATGGTGGTCGCCGCGCGAATAATTTCGAGCGGCGACTGCACTTCCCGGCGAAGCAGGAATTCCCGGCTCTGATCCACCTGCAAGCCGCCGAGCAGATCACTGCCATAGGCCACCGGCACACCAGCCGCCTTGCAGATTTCCAGCGAACGCAGGCCGCCATCGATCACCAGATCGTTCTTCTCCAGCATCTCGCCGGACATGCCGAACTCCGCCGCGCGTTCCTTCATCGCGTAATACGCAACCAGGTTGGCGACCAGGAACATGCCCTTTTCCGCCATCAGTTTCGCCGACGGCGCATCGATCAGGTTGCCATGCTCGATGGTGCGAATGCCGGCATGGGCGGCGCGGGTGATCGCGGCCGGGGTATAGGCGTGGGCGCAGACA
>JAYTQP010000277.1:0-5154 GCA_043746675.1 Rhodospirillales bacterium
GCCCAGCCCGATGGTGCCTATCTCGGCATGAAAGGCGTGCCGACCGGGGTTGGCTTCGATGGGCCGGCGCTGCAGGGGGCGGAGAATATCGCCATCGACAAACTGGATCATCGCGAAACCGGCTACGGCATCCGGGCGTTCCCGGCGCTGTTCAAGGCGGTCACCGGGGCGGCGCCGAAAACGACAAGTGTCCCGACCGAGCCGCACGTGGTGCTGAACGGCGTGTTAACCGGGTTTGAGGCGGCTGCGCCGAGCAATATCGCGATTGCCGGCGCCGCGGTCACGGTGTGGCGGGTGGCGGCGGATACGGGCGTGCGCCAGGGCGCGGCGGTTGCGCACAAAACCACCGGCGCGGATGGCGTTTGGGGGCCGGTGACGGTGGCGCCGACCGATGCGCTGGAGTTCGAAATTGCCGCACCCGGCTATCCGATTACGCATATTTATCGCTCGCCGTTTCCGCGTTCCAGCGCGCTCGTGTATTTGCGCCCGCAGCCGTTCGGCAAGGGCGACGATACGGCGACTGCGGTGGTTTATATGAGCCGCCCGCGCGGCTATTTCGGCATCGGCCGCGACACCATCAGCCTGGGCGGCGAGACGCCGACCGACATCGCCGCCGGCGTGCCCACCAACTCAACCACGCGTCTGGTGGTCGCCCCAGGTCAGAGCGTGGTGGGCGTCTTCAACGACGAAAAAATCGCCGCCCGAAGCTGGCCCGCCGCCGACAAACAGGTCAGCGTCATCGAAATAACCCAGTAAACACAGCGAAGTCATAAAAAGTTTTTGCTTCTTTTTTCAAAAAGAAGCGCTTCGCTTCAAGCAGTTCTTTTTTGAAAAAAAGAACCAAAAAACTTTTATGACTTGGCTTCAGTTACTTGGCGGCGGTTGTTATAGACGGTGAAGCCGGCAATCGCTGAAAGCATCGCCTGCGGCTCGTCCGAGCGAATGGAATGGCTGGAATGCTCGAAGATGCGCAGGCTGCTGCCCGGAATCAGCCGCGCGATTTCCTCGGAGAATTCCGGCGGGCAGATCCAGTCACGCCGGCCGGCCAGGATCAGGGTTGGCGCGGTGATGCGCGCCAGTTCCGGCCGCAGATCGAAGGTTTGCAGGAAGCCGCCGGGCTTGAAGGCCATGTTGATGGCGTCCGGCGCCAGGATGCCGCGCGCGCGCGCCTGGCTGGCGGCGGCGGGATCGTGCCGAACGGCATACAGCGGCGCCATCACGCTGTAATATTCGCGCAACTTGTCCTCGGTATCCAGTTCGCCGGCCCAAAGTGCGGCGCAGACGCGTTGCTGGTCCGGCGTGCCACGTTCGGCGATGATCTGGCGGGCGCGCGCGTTGAAGCCGTAATGCGCGGCGGTAACGATCAGCACCAGATGGGAAACCGCATCGGGGTAGCGGGCGGCGTGCGCCATGGCGACCATGCCGCCGTAGGAGGTACCGATGGAAACGATCGGGCCGCAGCCGAGGTGGCGGCGCAGCGCCTCCATATCCTCGACATTATTGTCCAAAGTGTAGCTTTCCGGATCGCCGCGCGCCGAGCGGCCCTGGCCGCGATGGTCGAAATAGACCAGTTGCAGGGTTTCGGCGAGCGGCGAGAAGCCGGGCTTGAAGCCGCCATGTTCGCCGCCCGGCCCGCCATGAATGACGAAGGCCGGGGCTTTTTCGCGCATCCGCGGCCCGTCCGGCACCAGGCCGGCGCCTTCGATGTCGAAGTAGATCTCGGTATCGCGGATTGCGGCGCGCATGGCGTGGCCCTTCTACGGCGGTTGGGAGTAGGCTAGAGCGGATGCGAGCAGGAGGAAACCGGGCCCGATGAATTTCGACCTCAACGAGGACCAGCGCGCCTTTCAGGACACCGCGCGGCAGTTTGCCGCCGATGTGCTGTTGCCCAACGCCGCAAACTGGGACGCAACCCGAACCTTCCCGGCGCAGGCGCTGCGGCAGGCCTGCGCGCTCGGGTTTGGCGGCATCTATGTGGACGAAGCGCATGGCGGCGCCGGGCTCTCGCGGCTGGACGCGGCGCTGATTTTTGAGGAACTGGCGGCCGCCGATCCGTCCACCACCGGCTTCCTGACCATCCACAACATGGTGGCCTCGATGATCGCCCGCTTTGGCGACGCCGCGCAGCGCGCCGAATTTCTGCCGAAGGTTATCAGCGGCGAATTATTCGTCTCCTATTGTCTGACCGAGCCCGGCTCCGGCTCCGATGCGGCGGCGTTGAAAACCCGCGCGGTGGCCGATGGCGATCACTACCGGATCAACGGCAGCAAGGCGTTTATTTCCGGCGGCGGCACCTCCGATCTCTACGTCACCATGCTGCGCACCGGCGACGATGGCGCGCGCGGGATTTCCTGCGTGGTGGTGCCGAAGGGCACCAACGGCCTGAGCTTCGGACTGCCAGAAAAGAAAATGGGCTGGAACAGCCAGCCGACCAGCACGGTGAATTTTCAGGATTGCCGCGTGCCGCAGGCCAATCGGCTGGGGCGCGAGGGCGAGGGGTTTGCCTTCGCCATGATGGGGCTGGATGGCGGGCGCATCAATATCGCGGCGTGCTCGTTGGGCGGCGCCCGCGCCTGCCTGGAAACGGCGCTGAAATACGTCACCGAACGGCGGGCGTTCGGGCGGCCGCTGGCGGACTTTCAGGCGTTGCAGTTCAAGCTTGCCGATATGGCGACCGAACTGGAAGCGGCCCGGCTGTTGGTGCATCGCGCGGCGGTGGCATTGGACCGGAACGCCCGCGACGCCACGATGCGCTGCGCAATGGCAAAACGTTACGCCACCGATGTCTGCTTCCGCATTGTTGACGAAGCGCTGCAACTGCATGGCGGCTACGGCTACATCCAGGATTACGGCATCGAACGCTATCTGCGCGACCTGCGGGTGCATCGGATCTTGGAAGGCACCAACGAAATCATGCGGGTGATCATCGCCCGCAAACTGCTGGAGGCAGCATGAACATCGCATTGATCGGTCTGGGTAATATGGGTTTGCCAATGGCGGCCAACCTGCTGAAGGCCGGACACCACGTGGCCGGCTTCGACCTCGCCGCGGCCAACCTCGCGGCTCACGCCGCGCAAGGCGGGCGGGCGGCAGGCTCGGTTGCCGATGCCATCGGCGGGGCCGCTCTGGTGCTGACCATGCTGCCGGCGGGCAAGCATGTGGCGGCGGTCTATGCCGAAATTCTGGCCAATGTCGGCACCGCGCGGCCGCTGCTGGTCGATAGCTCCACCATCGACGTGGCGACCGCGCGCGATGTGGCGGCACGGGCGGCGGCAGCCGGCATGGCGATGCTGGATGCACCGGTCTCGGGCGGCGTCGGCGGCGCGGTGGCGGGCACGCTCACCTTTATGTGCGGCGGCACCGAAGCGGGGTTTGCCGCCGCGCAGCCGGCATTGAAGGATATGGGCCGCAACATCATCCATGCCGGGGTCGCCGGCGCCGGGCAGGCGGCCAAGGCGTGCAACAACATGATGCTGGCGATTTCCATGATCGGGGTCGCCGAAGGCTTCGTGCTGGCGGACAAACTCGGGTTAGACAGGCAGAAACTGTTCGACATCACTTCGACCGCGACCGCGCAAAGCTGGGCGCTGACCTCGTACTGCCCCGCACCAGGGCCGGTGCCGGGGGCCCCTTCCAACCGGGATTACGCGCCCGGGTTTGCGGCAGCGCTGATGTTGAAGGATCTCGGGCTGGCGCAGGAAGCCGCCGCACAAGCCGGCGCGGCCACCCCGATGGGCGCGCATGCGCTGCGCATCTACCAGGCGCTGAACGACGCCGGTGAAGGCGGTCGCGATTTCTCCGTGGTGTTCCGCTACCTCGCGGCGATGCAACGCGCAACGGCACAGTGATGGGCACCGAAGTGCTGAAAGCGGCGCGCGACTTCTTGGTGGCCAACCGCACCGATTACCGCACCGCCTACGCGGAATTTCGCTGGCCAGTGCTGGAGAACTTCAACTGGGCGCTGGACTGGTTCGATGCCGAACTGGCGCAGGGCGCCTCCGCCACACGGCCGGCACTGTGGATCACCGGCGCGGGGGCAGCGAAGCTGACATTCGCCGAACTGTCCGAACGATCGAACCGGGTGGCGAACGGATTGCGTGCGCTCGGGGCGCGCCGGGGCGACCGCATCCTGGTCATGCTCGGCAACATCGCGCCGCTGTGGGAAGTGATGCTGGCGGCGATGAAGCTGGGCTGCGTGGTGGTGCCGGCAACAACCTTGCTGACCGCGGATGATCTCGCCGAACGGGTGGCCCGCGCGCGCGGCCGCTTCGTGGTGACGGCCGCGGAAGACGCCGGCAAGCTCGGCATGCTTGATGCCGCGGTGCCGCGCATCACCGTCGGCGGCGCCCCGGCCGGCTGCGTGGATTATGCGACCCTGCTGGCAGGGGCGGCGGCGTTTGTTCCCGATGGCGTTACCAACGCCGACGATCCGATGCTGGTTTATTTCACCTCCGGCACCACCGCGCGGCCGAAACTGGTGCTGCACAGCCACAAAACCTACGCGCTCGGACATCTGACCTCGATGTACTGGCTTGGGGTGATGCCGGGCGATATCCACCACGCCATCGCCGGCGCCGGCTGGGCCAAGCACGCCTGGAGCTGCTTCTTCGCGCCCTGGATGGCCGGGGCAACCGTGTTCATCGCCAACCAGCCGCGCTTCAACGCCCGTGCGCTGCTGCAAACCCTGACGGATTGCAAGGTAACGTCGCTATGCGCGCCGCCGACGGCCTGGCGGATGTTCGTGCAGGAAGATCTGCGCGCCTTCAAAGTATCGCTCCGCGAACTGCTGAGCGCCGGTGAGCCGCTGAACCCCGAAGTGATCGAACAGGTGCAAAACGCTTGGGGGATCACCATCCGCGATGGCTACGGGCAAACCGAAACCACCCTGCAGATCGCCAACCCACCAGGGCTGAAAATCAAGCCAGGCTCGATGGGCGTTCCGATGCCGGGCTATCATTTCCGGCTGCTGGATGCCGAGGATCGCGACGCCGAGGAAGGCGCGCTCTGCCTGCCGCTGGGTGCCGATCGCCCGGCCGGGCTGATGCGCGGCTATCAGCGCGATGATGGCACCATCGCGCCGGTGGAAGGCGCGGTCTATCGCACCGGCGACGTGGCGAACCGCGATGCGGACGGCTATTTCACCTATGTCGGGCG
>JAYTQP010000278.1:0-2969 GCA_043746675.1 Rhodospirillales bacterium
CAGGGGGCGGAGATGGATTCCAACCCCTCGCCCGGCAACAAGGCCGGCGGCCTGACCACCATCCTGGAAAAGTCGCTCGGCGCGATGGCCAAGGCCGGCAGCACCAATCTGGTCGATGTGATCGGCTACGCCGAAGCGGCCACGGCGCGCGGCCTGGTGTTCATGGACACGCCCGGCTACGACCCCGTCGCCGCCACCGGCCAGGTTGCCGGCGGCGCCAATCTGGTCTGCTTCACCACCGGCCGCGGCAGCGTGTTCGGCTGCAAGCCGGCGCCCTCGATCAAGCTCGCCACCAATTCGGCGATGTACCGGCGCATGGAGGAGGACATGGACATCAACTGCGGCACCGTCGCCGATGGCGCGGAAAGCGTGCAGGAATGCGGCGCGCGGATTTTCGAACTGATGTTGCAAACGGCGTCCGGCGCGCCGACGGCGAGCGAGAAATTCGATTTCGGATCGGCGGAATTCGCTCCTTGGGTGTTGGGCGCGACGATGTAACAATGCTTGCATCCTACATAGTTTGTGCTTATATTGTGCATGTAGGAGGCACACCCGATGTCCGCTGCCATTGAAGCCCCTGTCCGCAACGTCGCTACGCTAATGGAATTGGTCCGCGAACCACAGACGCCCTACCTGTCGCCTGTCCGCTTCGCCAAGCTCGCCGGGCTCAGCGTGCAGTCGCTGGCGGCGATGGCGGGGGTGCATCGCAACACGATCAGCCAGCACCCGGAATCGCCGAAAGTGCAGGAAGCCTTGCGGGCGATGCTGAAAGTCATCAGCGCCGCCACCGCACTCACCGGCGACGCCGATCGGGCGATTTGCTGGTTCATGAACGAACCGATCGTCGATTACCGCCACAAAACAGCCGCCGAACTGGTTGCCGCCGGGCATTTGGATGCGGTGATGATGTTCCTTGAAGACCTCGAAGTCGGGGCGACTGGGTGACGCCGGTTCGGCTTTCGCCCGATCGCATATTCTACCGCTTTCACGGCCCCAAATGGGCCGCCATGCCCACCAGCGGCGCCGGCGCAAGTCGCAATGGCGGGCGGTTCAATCGGCGCGGCACCGACGCTTTATACCTTTCACAGGACGTCCCGACAGCGTTGGCCGAATTTGCCCAGGATGCGACAATCCCGACGCCGGCAACGTTGGTGGCCTATCACCTCGACATTGGCGGCATCATTGATTTTTCTGCAGGCTTCGACGCAGCGATGTGGCCAGTTTTGTTCGCGGACTATATCTGCGACTGGAAATATATCAGCCGCGTCACCCACGCCACACCACCAAGCTGGGCGATCGGCGACATGCTGATCGCTGCCGGCCACCGTGGCCTGCTGTATCCCGCCACCCGCCATCCCGGCGGCGTCAATCTGGTTCTGTTCCTGGCAAATCTCGCCGCCACAGACCGGATCACCCCCTACGATCCCAACGCCAGCCTACCGCGCAACCAGGCATCCTGGCCGCCGCTTCCTTGACGCAATCTTACGGCGCGCGATCCTTCGATTTCGGTGCCGTCGAGTTTGCGTCCTGGTCGTCCCGGGCGACAATGTCGCGATCAGGCGTTTGGCCAATCCGGCATTTCCCGCCGCATGAATTCATCGAACAGCGGTACGGTAAAGGCGGTATCGCCATGGGCAGGGCTGTAGATCATGCCTTTGGCGATCAGGCTCGAACGATACGGCGCAACGCTGCTGACATGGGCGCCGTATTCCTTGGCGATATCGCCCGACCGATGCGCGCCCGGTCCGAGTTCGGCAAGCGCGCGCATATACCGCCGCTCGGTCGGTGTCATGCGGTCCAGACGAACCCGGAAAAAGCTCTGGTCGAGCTTGGCGATCGCGATGTCGTGCGATTGCACCACATCCTCGCGCGTAATCGGGCTTGCAGACGCGGTAAGCCAGGCAAAATGGCCCCACTCCTGCAGAAAATACGGATAGCACGCGGTCACCCGAACAATCTCGTCGAGCGCGTCCGGGGTATATTCCACACCTTCAACGTTCGCCGGCTGCTCAATGGCCAGTTTGGCATCGGCAATGGTCAGGGCATCAACGGGCGGAAAGTCCAGCAGCCGCTCGACGTAGGATTTCGCGTTGCCCATTTTGGCGCGAACCTGCGGCAGCCCGGCGCCGAACAAAATGATCGGCAGCGTTTTCTGGCTGCAGCGATGGATTGCCATGACCAAGGCGGCCATGTCCTCCTCCGAAAGATACTGCACTTCGTCGATGATAATCGCCAATGCGGTTTGATTGGCTTTCGCGGCGTCGCCAATCGCGACCAGCAGATCGGGCAGGTCGGCGGTAATATCGCCGGTATCGGCAAGCCCCGGCTCCGGCTTTACGGAAATCTTCAGCCCAAATGCGTCAATATCGAGCTTGGATAGAAAATTCTGCAACCCGGCGAGTGCGCGGTTCACAATATCTTCGACCTTGGCGGCGGTGGAGATTTTCAAAAGCACCGGCCGCAGCTTGCGGCCCAGTTCAACCGCCAGGCGAATTTCATCGTAGGCTTCAATATAGACGCTGTGGTAACCTTGCGCCTCGGCAATTAGCTGCACTTGGTTCATGATGACCGTCTTGCCGACGCCGCGCAGTCCGACCGCGATGAAGCTCTTGGCGGGACGTCCGATTCTGATCCGCGTGAGGGCGAGGGTTGCCGCGTCCAGCAGTGCGTCTCGGCCGGCCAGGGTCGGCGGCGGTGTTCCCGCGCCTGGCGCGTAGGGATTGGTGCTCTTATCCATTCCTAAACCGCCAAATTTTCCTAACCCATCCTAACTTACCTAAACTCCCTAACTTTCCACGTCAACCCGATCGAATATCCTCGCCTTGACGCAAAACCACGGCGCGGTATGACACCGGCCAGACCGGAGACGCCCCATTGAACCAGCCGCTTTCCCCCTTCCCCGCCAACTCGCTCCGCACCGGCCCCGATGCGCGCGGCCGGTTCGGCGAATTCGGCGGCCGCTTCGTCGC
>JAYTQP010000279.1:0-7441 GCA_043746675.1 Rhodospirillales bacterium
ACACCGGCGAGGGTGTGGACTGGTCCACCGGGGAGGCGCTGGCCTATGGCAGCCTGCTGATGGAAGGCCACCGTGTCCGGCTGTCCGGCGAAGATGTGCAGCGCGGCACCTTCAGCCAGCGCCACGCGGTGCTGATCGACCAGACCAACCAGAACGAATACGTGCCGATGAACAACATCGCGCCCGATCAGGCGAAGATCGAGATCTACAACTCCCTCCTGTCCGAAGTCGGCGTGCTCGGCTTCGAATATGGCTACACCCTCGCCGATCCGCGCAGTCTGGTGCTGTGGGAAGCCCAGTTCGGCGACTTCGCCAATGGCGCCCAGGTTATTATCGACCAGTTCGTCGCCAGCGGCGAAACCAAATGGCTGCGCATGTCTGGCCTGGTGATGCTGCTGCCGCACGGCCATGAAGGCCAGGGGCCGGAACATTCCTCCGCTCGCCCGGAACGCTATCTGCAGCTTTGCGCCGAAAACAACATGACGATCGGCAATCTGACCACGCCGGCCAATTATTTCCACGCGCTGCGCCGCCAATTGAAGCGGAATTTCCGCCGCCCGCTGGTGCTGATGACGCCGAAATCCCTGCTGCGACACAAAATGGCGGTCTCCCGCCTCGCCGATTTCGCGACCGGCAGCAGCTTCCTCACCGTTATCGAGGAAACCGACACGCTGGTCCCGGCGGTGGAGATTAAGCGCGTCGTCCTATGCACCGGCAAAGTCTATTACGACCTGCTGGCCGAACGCCGCGCGCTCGGCATCAACGATGTGGCGATCGTGCGGCTGGAACAGCTTTACCCGTTCCCCACCATATCGCTGCCGAAGGCGCTGGCGCCCTACAGCAACGCCCAGGTGATCTGGTGCCAGGAAGAGCCGGAAAATATGGGCGCATGGTCGTTCGTTGACCGGCGCATCGAGAAGGTGCTGGCCGAGATCAATATCGCCGCCAAGCGCCCGACCTATGTTGGGCGGCACGAAGCGGCTAGCCCGGCTACCGGGTTGGCCAAAGTCCATGCGGCGGAGCAGGCGGCGTTGGTGCGGGCGGCTTTAAGCATCGACTAGGGAAGCGGTTCTTTTTTGCAAAAAAGAACCAAAAAACTTTTATGGCTTAAGGGTCAGAAGGATCTGCGGCGATGGCGATTGAGATTAAAGTGCCCAGCCTGGGCGAGAGCGTGACAACGGCGACGATAGCGCGCTGGATGAAAGCGCCCGGCGATGCAGTGGCAGCCGATGAACCATTGGTCGAACTGGAGACCGATAAGGTCACCGTCGAAGTGCCGGCCCCGGCGGCCGGTGTGCTGTCGGAAATCGTCGCCGAACCCGGGGCCGAAGTCGAAGTTGGCGCCATCCTCGGCATCGTCACCGAAAGCGCGGTTCGCACCGGGCAGGCACGGCCGGCCGCCAATCCGTCCGCCGGGGTAAACCCGCCGCCATCGCCGTCCGGCCCGGTAGCCCGCCCGGCAACTCCGCCGGCCGATGTGCTTGCGCACGCGCCGCTGCCGGCGGCGGCCAAGATGATGGAGGAACGCTCGCTCGCCCCTGCCCAGCTTGGCAGCGGCACCGGCAAAGACGGCCGGATCACCAAGGGCGACGTGCTGGATTATCTGGCCCGCCCGACACCTGCCGCAGCACCGGCCGCCGCCCCGAAGCCGCCCCGCAGCGCACAGCAAGGCGAGGAGCGGGTGAAAATGACCCGGCTGCGCCGCACCATCGCCGCCCGGCTGAAAGAAGCGCAGAACAATGCGGCCATGCTGACGACCTTCAACGAGGTCGACATGTCCGCCATCATGGCGCTGCGGGCCGAATACAAGGACGTGTTCGAGAAGAAGCATGGCGGCGTGCGTCTCGGCTTCATGTCGGTGTTCGTGCGCGCCTGTGTGGCCGCGTTGAAGGAATTTCCGGCGGTGAACGCCGAAATCGACGGCGACGACATCATCTACAAGCATTTCGTCCACATGGGCATCGCGGTCGGTGGTGCGAACGGGCTTGTCGTGCCGGTTATTCGTGACGCGGACCAGATGGATCTGGCGCAGATCGAAGGCGCGATCAGCGATTACGGCAAGCGCGCGCGTGACGGCGCCCTGAAGCTGGACGAACTTACCGGCGGCACCTTCAGCATCACCAATGGCGGTGTTTACGGCAGCCTGATGTCCACCCCGATCCTCAACCCGCCGCAATCGGCCATCCTCGGCATGCACAAAATCCAGGACCGCCCGGTGGTGATCGGCGGCAAAATCGAAATCCGCCCGATGATGTATCTCGCGGTCAGCTACGATCACCGCATCATCGACGGCAAGGAAGCGGTATCGTTCCTGGTTCGGGTTAAGGAAAGCGCGGAAGACCCGCGGCGTTTGCTGCTTGGCATCTAGCCCGGCGGGTGGATAATTCCGCCGGCCAAACTAAAATGAGTCCGCCATGAAACTCGGTCTGTCGATCGGATATTCCAGGGCCCAGCTCGATCTTCCGGTGAAGCTGGTCCAGCAGGCCGAGGAGCTCGGCTATGATTCCGTCTGGACGGCGGAGGCCTATGGGTCCGACGCGGTTACCCCGCTGGCCTATCTGGCGGCGGTCACCAAACGCATTCGCCTCGGCACCGGGATCATGCAACTGGCGGCACGCACCGCCGCCAACGCGGCGATGTGTGCCGGCACGGTGGATGCGCTGGCCGGCGGCGGCCGCTTCATCGCCGGGATCGGCGTGTCCGGCCCGCAGATCGTCGAGGGCTGGTATGGCGAACCCTGGGGCAAGCCGTACTACCGCATGCGCGATTACGTCGCCATCATGCGCAAGATTTTCGCCCGCGCCGAACCGGTCACCCATGACGGCCGCGAAATCAGCCTGCCGTTCACCGGCGCTGGCGCGATGGGGGTTGGCAAGCCGCTAAAATCCATCCTGCACATGAACCCGAACATTCCGATCTATCTGGCCACCGGCAACGAGGCGACGGTGAAGCTGACCGCCGAAATCGCCGATGGCTGGCTGCCGATGGGGTTCTTTCCGGGTTCGCTGGACTTCTACCGCCCCTGGCTGGAGGAAGGCTTCCGCCGCGCTGGCAACGGCAAAAGCCTGAAGGACCTGGCGATCCAGGCGTCTGTTCATGTCGAGATCAACAACGATGTGAAGGCGGCGCTGGCGAAGCTGAAGCCCGATGTGGCACTTTATGTCGGCGGCATGGGGCACAAGGACAAGAATTTCCACAAGGATATCATGGTCCGCATGGGCTTTGGCGATGCAGCCGATCGGATCCAGGAACTGTTTCTGGCCCACCGCAAAGAAGAAGCCATAGCCGCCGTGCCCGACGAATGGGTTGACCTGAAAGCTCTGGTTGGCCCCCCCGCGCGCATTCGCGAACACTACCGGGCTTGGGAGGAAAGCGGCGTCGACAGCCTTACCGTGCGGTCGCGCGACCCGGCGGCCATCGAAACGATGGCGGCCGCGGCGCGGCTGAATTAGCGAACGGCGGATCCGCTGCTGCGTCGCTCGGCGAGGAACAGGAAATCCACGATCGCGCGCAGCCCGGGGCGATGGTCGAGCCAGAAAATATTGGTGAGCGGCCGATCGGGCGTGGGCTGATCAAAATCGCAGTCGGCGGGGTTGCGGTCGCTGGTGATCAGCAGCACCGGCAGGCCGGGGTCGTTTTTCGATACCGCGCGCAGCGCCGCCCAGGCCGCGCTGTCGCCTTGCGGGGTATGCGCCAGCAGCCCGATCGGTTTTTGGCTTTGCAGTGCGGTTTCCAGCGCGCCGACGGTTGGCACGCATTCCACGTCAACCCGCAGGAACAGTGACAGTTCGGCCAGAATATCGGACAGGCCGGGCTCGGCCTCCAGCACCAGCACCAACGGGCGCGGCACCGCCTCGATCGCCCGAATTGGTTCGCTGAGGCCGCGTGCCGCAGCTGGCTCGCGCATCTGGCTGAGATGTGTCATCGCGTGGTTCCCCGCTCGGCCTGGTGATTGAAACGCCACGATGCCAGCGGTTGTGTGGCGGCGGGGGTGAGTTCGCTGTGAAGATGCCGCAGTTCTGCGTGAATTCGTCCCCTTGCCCGCGTGAGACCGATGAAGCGTGCCGACGCCGCCAAGATCGCGATCCGTTTTATGCGACTTAGGACCTGACGGAGAATAAGCTGATCAGACAGGTTCGTCGGACAGGCCCTAAGTCTTCGCTTTCGGCGGCAGCTTCGCCGGCGTGCTGACGCACTTATTTGCCGGCGCTGCCTTACTTTCAGATATGTATCAGCAAGCTATGAAACGCGGCTCATATTCCGTATAAACATCGTGTTCAGCAGAAAGCGAGCGTAGCGCAATGGCAGTGGCCGCCGATCAGACCCGCCTGGCTTCCCCGGAGTTGCGCAGCCTGATCGGCCGCCGGCTTGCCGGGCTGGTCGGGTTGGTGCTGTTTGGGCTGGCGGTGGTGCTGGGCGCGGCGCTGGCGAGCTACGATCCGCTGGATCCGTCCTTCAACAATGCGAGCCTCCATCCCAACCACAATCTGTTTGGCTATTTTGGCGCGACATTGGCCGATGCGCTGCTGCAGGGCTTCGGCGCGATTAGCACGCTGCCGGTTTTGGCATTGCTGGCCTGGGCCTGGCGGCGGGCACTGGGCGGCCAGATCAATGGCTCCGGCCTGCTCGGGCGGCTGGCGCTGCTGCTGATCGCCATGCTGGCTGCTTCGGCGGCGACCGCAGGCTTGCTGGGCGCGGTCGGCTTCGCCAGCGCCTGGCCAACCTTGGCCGGGCCAGGCGGCGCGGCGGGCAGCGTAATGGCGACGGCGATCACCGCCAGCATACGGGCATCATTCGGGCCGGTCGGCGTGGCAATGGTGCTGGTGTTGACCGCCGCGCTCGCCATGCTGCTGTGCCTGCAGGCGCTAGGATTGACCCAGCGTGAATTGCATGCTGCGACGGCGGCCCTGCGTATGACCGGGCGGATCGTCAGCGGCCGCTGGGGCACGTTGCGCGGCCCGTCTGGCCGAATGGCGGAAGGCGCGCGGGCGCCGCATATGCCGCCAGACGGCGCTGAGTGGCGAACCGAACCCAACGCGTTCGAAGCAACCGATGCCCGCGTTGCGACGACGCCTGCGCCGGTCAATCCGGCCGCCCCGGAAGCCATCGCACTGCTTATGCCCCCCACGCCATCGGCCGTACCGGCTTCGATGGTGCCGCCACGCCCCACCGCAGTATCCGCTTTGATCGACCGCACCACCCGCAAGGGCCGCGCCGAGGCGTTACAACCCAAGCTGGCGCTGGAGCAGCCCGGTTGGCGCTTTCCATCGCTGTCGTTGCTAACCCTCGCGCCAGCGCGCAACGGCGTTGGCATCCCGGCGGAAGAGGCGCTGATCGCCAATGACCGGCTGCTCGAAGCGGTACTGGCCGACTACGGCGTGCAAGGCCGGATCGTGAACCATAGGCCCGGCCCGGTGGTGACGCTGTATGAACTCGAGCCGGCGCCGGGCATCCGAAGCGCGCGGGTGATCGGGCTGGCCGACGACGTGGCGCGCAGCCTGTCGGTGACCGCGGTACGCATTGCCACTGTCACCGGCCGCAACGTGATCGGCATCGAGGTACCGAACAGCCGGCGCGAAACCGTGTTCCTCAGCGAACTTTTCTCAGCCAAGGAATGGCAGGACAACAAGGGCAAGCTGCCGATCGCGCTGGGCAAGACGATTGGCGGCGACCCGGTAATTGCCGACCTCGCCGGCATGCCGCATCTGCTGGTTGCCGGCACCACCGGGTCGGGCAAATCGGTCGGGATCAACGCGATGATCCTGTCGTTGCTCTATCGGCTGTCGCCGGAGCAATGCCGATTGATCCTGATCGATCCGAAAATGCTGGAGCTTTCGGTTTATGCCGATATTCCGCATCTGATGGCACCGGTCGTGACCGACCCGAAAAAGGCGGTTATCGCGCTAAAATGGACGGTGCGCGAAATGGAACGGCGCTACCGTTCGATGAGCCAACTGAGTGTGCGCAACATCGGCGGCTATAACGGCCGGGTGGCCGAGGCGCGCGCCAAGGGCGAAGTGGTGATGCGGCGGGTGCAAACCGGGTTTGACAGCGAAACCGGCAAGCCGACCTTCGAGGATCTGCCGCTGGCGCTGGAGCCGCTGCCCTTCATCGTTGTTATCATCGACGAAATGGCCGACCTGATGATGGTCGCCGGCAAGGAGATCGAAGCCGCCGTGCAGCGTCTGGCGCAAATGGCGCGGGCCGCCGGCATTCATGTGGTGATGGCGACCCAGCGCCCCTCGGTCGATGTTATCACCGGCACCATCAAGGCGAATTTCCCGACCCGGATCAGCTTTCAGGTGATCAGCAAGTTCGACAGCCGCACCATCCTGGGCGAGCAGGGCTCCGAGCAACTGCTGGGGATGGGCGACATGCTTTATATGGCCGGCGGTGGGCGCATCCAGCGCGTCCATGGCCCGTTCGTGGCTGATGACGAGGTGGAGAAGATCGTCGCCTTCCTGCGCACCCAGGGCGAGCCGGCCTATATCGAGGACGTGACCGAGGCGACCGAGGCGGAGGAGGAACGGGGGTCGATCAGCAGTGCCGGCGAGGGCGAAAAGGGGCTGTTCGATCAGGCCGTCGATATCGTCGCCCGCGAAGGCAGGGCGACCACCAGCTTTCTGCAACGCCGCATGCAGATCGGCTACAACCGCGCCGCCACGCTGATCGAACAAATGGAAAAAGAGGGCATCATATCGGTGGCTGACCATGCCAACCGGCGCGAAATCCTGGTTCGCCGGCGCGGCGAGGACGAAGACTGATCGGCCTCAGAGCTTACCAGTAACCACGTTCAACAGCCGCACCGCCGCATCGCGGTCGAGAAAGGTGGGATGGGCGGCGAGGACCGAACGCAGAACGGTTTCGGCTTTATCCTTCTCGCCGGCGGCGTTGAAGGCGTAGGCCAGATGATACTGGACGGTGGTATCGTTCGGGAGCTGCCGGGCGGCTTCTTTCAGCAGGACCAGGCCACGGTCCGGCTCGCCCGAGACGGTCAGGATCCAACCCAGCGCGCCGGCCGAGGCACCGTTTGGCGCCAGAAAGTAAGCGCGCTGGGCCAAAGCCTTCGCACGCGGATCGCCGCGGGTCTGATAGATCCAGGATAGATTGTTCAGCGCCACCGGATTGTTCGGCTGCAGTTGCAGAACATTGTGCAACCGTCGCTCGGCTTCGGCCAGCTTGTTCGCCTCGATGTCCAGACCGGCGAGTGCGAGGGATGTCGGAATATCGTTGGGATGGGTGGCCAACCATTTATCCAGCACCGCATGGGCCGGTGCTGCCTGACCCGCGGCGTATAGCGCGCCGGCGTAGCGCAGGGTCAGGTCCGATGAGGCTGAAACTGCGATCTGGGCGGCATAGGCATCCGCCGACTCGCTCAGGCGCCCGGCCAGCAGCAGCACGTCGCCACGCAGCGTGCGGGCGGCCGGCTGGTTGGCCGGGT
>JAYTQP010000280.1:0-1630 GCA_043746675.1 Rhodospirillales bacterium
TGCTTCGACTCATTCGGATGGTACCGAATGAGTCGAAGCACTAGGTTGATTTTGTGGGCCGATTCACCCAACGGGCTGAAGTGCCCGTTGGGATCGGACCACTGGCGTCGCAGGGAATGCGACTGGCGACCTAAATGACGGCGGGCGATGAGCCCTATCGCGAGACGGTCGGCCAGACGCGCCCCGGGCCAGGTGGGCACCAGGCCTCGGGCATCCCACCCGAGGCGGGATGCGGATTATTTGGCCGAGTGATAAGAGAACGTCGCGAGCCTTTGCGAAGCAATCCCGACCACCACGGGAAGGTGGGTTGTGCGTCAGGATTGCCACGATTTACTCGGTTGCAGGCCGGCCCGCGTGGTGCACCCTTCCGGCGCGTCGCCGAAAGATGGCAGATTGCCGGCGGCGAACGGGGCAGCACGGAACAGGGGCGCGCATGGTCAGGCTGGAGGGCGTAGGAGTGCGATACGGCGTCGCGCCAGCCGGCGTCGCGCCAGCAGGGGCCGCGCCGGATGCGCTGGTGGGCGTGAACCTGGCGCTGCCGCAAGGCGCGTTCGCCTGGGTGATCGGCCGCTCGGGCGCCGGAAAAACCACGCTGCTGCGGCTGCTCCAGCTTGTCATGCCGCCAACCCATGGCCGCGTTATGGTGCTCGATCACGACGCCGGCGGGTCCGATCGGGCCGCGCGGGCAGTGCTGCGTCGGCGCATCGGCTGCATTCGCGCCACCCCGCTGCTGCTCGATGCGATGACCGTTTTCGATTCCACCGCCCTGCCGCTGCGGCTCGATCGCCGACCGGAAGCGATCGTGCGCGCCGATGTCGGCGAATTGCTCGGCTGGCTCGGCCTGGCTGGCAAAGCGGGCCTGCCGACCGCGGTCCTCACCCTGGGCGAACGCCACCTGGTCGAAATCGCCCGCGCGGTGGCAGCCCAGCCGGCGCTGCTGCTGGCCGATGAACCAACCGCCAACCTCGACGACGCGATGGCCGACCAGGTCATGCGGCTGCTGTGGGAAATGCATGCCCTCGGCACCACTGTTCTGGTGGCGACGCATGATGAACGTTGGCCAGCCCGGCTGGCCGGCACCCTGGTTCGGCTCGACCGTGGTCGACGGGTGGATGGTGGCTGATCCCTCCCATCGCCGGACGCGCCTCGGCCTGCCGCCGGCGCCATCGACGCCAGGCCTGACCGCGACGGCGGCGGCGCTGGTGTGCATGCTGGTGCTGGCGCTGGCGGTGGCGCTGGCGGCCGATCGCGCCGCCGGTCACTGGCAGGCCGGCGATCCGGCCGGCTTGACGGTGCAGGTGCCGCAAGCCGGCGGCGCCACGCCGGATGGCGGCACAAGGCGCGACAAGGTGTTGGCGATCCTGCGGGCGACCGCGAATGTCGCCAGCGCGCGGGCGCTGTCGGAAGGCGCGCTGGCGGATTTGCTGCGGCCCTTCCTCGGCAGCGGCGCCGAAGCACTGTCGCTGCCATTGCCCGGCGTGATCGAGGTCGCACTCGCCGGCCCGCTGGCAGACCCGGCCGGCCTCGCCGCGCAGTTGGCAGCCGCCGCACCGGGCACCGTGATGGAAGCCGAAGCCGCCTGGGCGACCCCGTTGCGCGGCCTGGCCCGGCGGGTACGCCTGATGGCGCT
>JAYTQP010000281.1:0-3473 GCA_043746675.1 Rhodospirillales bacterium
GATCCCAACGGGCACTTCAGCCCGTTGGGTGAATCGGCCCACAAAATCAACCTAGTGCTTCGACTCATTCGGTACTATCCGAATGAGTCGAAGCACTAGGAAGGAGGGACCGCCGCCATGATGCTGGGACATCATGGCAAGGATCCGACGCGCCCAGGCACAAAAAGCACCGCCGGACCGACCCGGCAGACTTTCCGGACGGACACTTAGGCGTTAGCGTTCGCAAAACATAAAATCGCAGGCCTTGCCGATGCGCCTCCCCGCTCCTCGTCCGACCGCGCCTGCGCACCGCCTGCTGGTGGTGATCGAGGACGATGCTGCCTTGCGCGCCACCTTGGCCGAATGGCTGCGATCCTGGCAGTTCGCGGTGCTGGCGATCGATCCGGCGCGCTCGCTTTCGATCGAAGGCGCGCACCTCGCGGCAGACGCCATCATCGCCGATTTCGACCTTGGCCTGCCGAGCCGGTCCGGGCTGGATATGGCGCTCGGGATCGCCCGCCGGGTGGGGCACGCGATCCCGACACTGGTATTGTCGGACAGCTACGGCAAGCGGGAAATCGCGGCCTGCAGCGCACACCAGATACCAGTGCTGTTCAAACCCTTACAGGCCCGCGAACTGCAATTCTGGCTGCACCGGGCAGTGCCATCAGTGTCGATAGATCGGTGATCGTCATTTGTAAGTAATCTGCTTTTCCATCGACGCCAATTGCGCCACCAGATGATTCTGAATACGGAACGGAACTCCGGCCCGGTCCATCGCGAATTGCAGATCCTCAGCCAGCGCGTTGAAGTTGGCGTCCTTCACCCCCATCCCCGTGTGCGCACGCTGCATATCCAGCCCGCCATAGGTGCACGGCCCGCCAGTCAGTTGGCAGAATTGTTCCACCAGCCGCATTTTCAGATGCGGAATATTGGCGTTGGCGAAGAAATCCTTGATGCGCGGATCGGCCAGCACGGTGGCCACGAAATCGTCGACGATCTTGGTCAGGCCGGGCGTGGCGCCAAACGCCTGGTAGTCACTATCGTCAGCATGGGCGACAAGCGGGGTGCCGGCCAGCAATGTCGCGGCGAGTACGGCGATGGGGATGAATTTGGTCATGATCGTTTCCTTGCGCAAGCGCAGCTTGGTATAATTTCGTAACAAACGGCGATCGTTCAAAACCCGACCTGCACCGAGATGTAGCCACCGCTCTGGTTTTTCCGCGTGGCGATGGTGCCCAGATCGACATAGGCGAGCGTCACCGATACGTTCTTGGTTGGCGCCCAGGCGACGAACAGGTCCTTCCAGTCGGTTTCCTTGGTGAAGCCGAGGTTGCTGGATTTGGTGCGATATTCCGCGCCGATGGCGATCGATTTGGTCAGCAGGTAGGCGATCGAGCCCTCGAACTGTGGCCGATAGCCATTGTTGCGCGGGCCGCCGAAGCCGAGAATGCCAAGTTCGTTGGCCTTTGTCATCCGCAGCGTGGCGTCAACCAGCAGCGACTGACGCAGGAAAACTTTGGTCGCGGCGACGTAGTAGTCGATGCCCTCGGACGCCTTGGCGCCGACGGCGCGAACAATATTGTTCTTGGTGCTGGATTTATACTGCAGGCCGGCGGCGATCTGCGGAATATAGCTATCCTGGTCGTAGATCGCGTCACCGTATAGTCTTACCTTGGCGCCGATGATGTCCTGCCCGAAGGTGAAACCCTTGCCCAGACCGAGCAGACCGCCGATATCGCGGGTGTTGAAATCCTGATGCGCGTAGGATAGTTCGACACGGTTATAAAAGCCGAGCGCAACGCCCTCGGTGTCCAGATCATAGTCGGACAAATGCACGTAGGTGCCGTGCAGATTGGCGCCAACCGCATCCTTGGTACCGTAGCCGGTGATCAGCGCCCAGGTCGCCAGCCCACCGCCGCCAGCGCCCTCCACGTTGCTAACCCCCCCGGTCAGCAGCAGCCGACCGCTTTCCATGGCTTGCGGAACGGTCTGGGCGTGGGTGGCAACGGCACTGAACAGCAGCCCGCAGGCCGCCAGAATTGTTGGTCGCAGGCGCATGGTTGAATTCCCCGTAATTGACGCGGCACGTCGGTCGCGCCCGAGTTACGCCGCGCATCGATCCCCGGATGCCGTCGCAGTGAAATTATTTTACGGGCTTGGCGTTCGATCGCGCTCGGGCCATCTTACGATCGGTTTACTGTGTGAGGCGCCGCATGACCCCGCTCGCGATTGCATTCCCCGATGCCGCTCTGGCCGCGATCCGGGCCAAGGTTGCGGCCTATGAATGGCACGAAATGCCGCTGATCCCGCCCGATGGCGATCGTTGGGCGTACGGCACCGATATGCATTATCTGCGGGATCTCAGCGCCTACTGGCTGGATGGTTACGACTGGCGCCGCTGCGAACGGCGGCTGAACACGCTGCCCCATTTCACCACCGCCATCGACGGCCAGATGATCCATTTCATCCACATCAAATCCGACCGGCCCGCGGCAATACCGCTGCTGCTGACGCATGGCTGGCCCGGCTCGGTGCTGGAATTTCTCGATGTAATCGGCCCGCTATCGGCGCAGTTCGACCTGGTGATCCCCTCGCTGCCCGGCTACGGATTTTCTGGCAAGCCAAAAGCACCGATCGGCCCGCGCTTTACCGCGCGCCTGTGGGACCGGCTGATGCGCGAAACGCTCGGCTACACCAGCTATGTTGCCCAAGGCGGCGACTGGGGCGCAGTGGTAACCGGCTGGCTCGGCGCCAATCACAGCGTGGCGCAAGGCGGCGGCTGCGCGGCCATCCACCTCAACATGTTCGGCGTGCGCACGCCGGCGGCACCGGAAGGCGCGGAAGAACTTGCCTGGGCAAAGGCAGCGCTGGATTTCCGCGAGCGCGAAGGCGCCTACATGCGCGTGCAGATGACCAAGCCGCAGAGCCTGTCGTACGCGATGATGGACAGCCCGGTCGGTGCCGCCGCCTGGATCGTGGAGAAATTCCATCGCTGGTCCGATCGCCGCGGCAGCAACGACATCGAAACCGCATTCAGCAAAGATCAATTGCTGGACAACATCATGCTCTATCTGCTCACCCGCACCTTCAACACCGCGACCTGGTTCTATCGCGGCGCCTTGGAGGAAGGCATGGCCTTGCCGCCGGCCGGCCGGGTGGCGGTGCCGACCGGTGTTGCCATTTTCCCCGGCGAGCCGTTCGCCTTCCCCCCGCGCAGCTTCGTCGAAAAAACCTATAATGTCGTGCATTGG
The DNA here is from genome assembly GCA_043746675.1 of Rhodospirillales bacterium. GTDB lineage: Bacteria > Pseudomonadota > Alphaproteobacteria > Acetobacterales > Acetobacteraceae > CAITOL01. The sequence continues at coordinate 3,234 of JAYTQP010000281.1, forward strand.
TCGGACATGCCGCACGGCGGACATTTCGCCGCGATGGAGACCAACGCCTTGTTCGCAGCGGCGGTGGCGGGATTTATCGCCCAGGTTTTTCCAGGTTCGTGATATACAATGTAACCCGATCAAGACATTTGATTACATATCAAACTGAATGAAGGGGTTTGATTTACGTTCCTCCCCGAACGACGATGCCGGGCCGTGGCCGCAGACAAAGCCGATATCGTCGCCCAACGGCAGTAATTT
>JAYTQP010000282.1:0-2527 GCA_043746675.1 Rhodospirillales bacterium
ATCATGCGGACTTCGTCGATTGCGGCTTTTTCGGCGGCGGCGATGCGATCGATGGCCATTTTCTCGCGGCGTTTGGCGGAGGCTTCGGCGTCTGCGGCGGCGGCGGCGGCGAGGCGAGCGGCTTCGGCTTTGGCGCCGGTCAGCAGGCGTTCGGCGTCGGCGATGGCGGATGCGCGTTGTGTGTTGGCATCGCGCAGCATGGCTTCCGCTTCCAACCGCAGGCGCTGGGCTTCGGCCAGTTCAGCGCGCACCGTATCGGCGCGCTTGTCGAGCATTTCGGTGAGCGTCGACCAGATTTTGCGGCCGAAGATCGCGAAGAAGATGACGAACGCAAGCGCGACGAACGACCGTGGATCGGCCCAGAAGCTTTCTTCGTGCACGGAACTCTCCTTAAGCCAGCCCGCGTACGGCGAGCGCGGAACCGACCGCGGTATCGATCGTGGCGGCGGCCGGGCTGGTGCCGGTCAGGCGGGCGACCACCACGGCGGCGGTTTCCCCGGCGACCTGGCGCAGTGCGCCCATGGCGGCGTTGCGGGCGGCCGCGATTTGCCGTTCGGCTTCGCTCAGTTGCGCTTCCAGCCTTGCGTTCAGGCTTGCCGCCTGGGCGGTGGCAACCGCTTTTGCGGCATCCACGGCAGAGGCGATTTCGGCCTGGGCGCCGGCCTGCGCGGCGCGGGTTTTCGCGGTCAGTTCGGCCACCGCGGCATCCGCAGCAAGCTTCGCGGTTTGTGCCGCTTGCAGGTCGCCGGCGATGGTTGCGGCGCGTTTTTCCAGCACCGTGCCCACCATCGGCAGCGCCCATTTGGACAGCAGCAGATAGAGCAGCACGAAGATGATCGCGAGCCAGACGACCTGGCTTTTGGTCAGCACGTTGCCGAAATCGAGCTGCGGCATGCCCTTTTTCGCCTCAGCCGCGACTGCGACGGAGGCGAAGAAGCTTACGCAGGCCGCAGCCGCAAGGCCGATGGGACGCATAGCGCGCCCTCCCGCGATCAAGTGAACAGGATGAGAAAGGCGATCAGCAGCGCGAACAGCGCCACCGCTTCGGTCAGCGCGAAGCCGAGAATGCCGAGGCCGAAAACCTGATCACGTGCCGACGGGTTGCGGGCGACGCTGGTCACCAGCGCCGAAAAGATGTTGCCAATGCCGATGCCGACGCCAGCGAGGGCGATCACGGCAATGCCGGCTCCGAGAGCCTTGGCGGCTGCTACGTCCATGGATTTAGTCCTTCTTCGAGTTACGCGTGAAAGTGGAGATTCTGTAACGCGCCCGCGTCCTACCGCGCGTTCGCCGTCAGGTCTAGTGCAGATGCACCGCATCATGCAGGTAGATGCAGGTCAGGATTGCAAACACATAGGCCTGCAGGAAGGCGACCAGCAATTCGAAGCCCATCAGCGCGACATTCAGCACCATCGGGCCGACCGCGCCGACCACGCCGAACGATCCCAGCGCGTGCGAGGCGGCCATCATCAGGATGAAGCTGGCGAACACTTCGAACATCACGTGCCCGGCCACCATGTTGGCAAACAGACGAATGCTGAGGCTGACCGGGCGGGACAGGTAGGAAATGATTTCGACGGGGATAATGATAGGCGCCAGCAGCAGCGGCGCACCCTTCGGGAAGAAGTAGCTGAAGAAATGCAGCCCGTGGATTTTCAGCGCCACCAGGGTCACCAGCACGATCACGGTGAGTGCCAGCGACAGGGTGACCGCGATATGGCTGGTGTAGGTGAAGGAGAACGGCAGCAGCCCGAGCAGATTGCCGATCAGGACGAACATGAACAACGTGAACACAAACGGGAAAAAGGTGCGGCCTTCTTCGCCGATCTGGTCGAGGCACATGTTGCGAATGCCTTCATAGGCCATTTCCGCCAGCGCCTGCAGCCGCCCCGGTACCACCGCCTGCGGTCGCGCGCCGAAATACATCAGCGCCAAGATCAGCCCGCCGGCGATCAGCATCATCAGGTTGGACTGGGTGAAATTCACCGAAGCCCCCAGCGGGCCCAAAGCGGTGGTCAGCTTGAACTGCCCCAGCGCGTCAATCGCATGCTCTTCGGCGGCCACTATCCCAACCCTTCCAGCATATCGGGGCACGCCGTCCGCGCCCCGAACCCTATTTCTTCGGCCCCACCAGGCGCCAGATATTCGCAATCCCGGCAGCACCGCCCAGCAGCACGAACAGAATGATCAGAAACGGTGTGGTGTGCAGCCAGCGATCCAGCCACCAGCCGATGGCCACGGCCACGACAATTGCTGAAACCAGCTCTACCCCAACCCGCAAGCCAACACCAAGGCTTGAATTGTCCGCGCCGGATTGTTTCGATCCGTCAGCGGCCTCATCCAGCCCTTGCTTGCGCCGGGCCGACGCGAGACGTTGTTCAAACGACCCGTTCTGACCCTTGTCTTCTGCCATGCGTTCGTTCACGCCCAACTCTTCCGGCAGCGCACTTCGCAAGCACCCTTGCCGGAAAGCGTGGGCTTGCTACCGTTGGGGACCCGGTGTGTCAAGAATGCTCGCCCGGAAAGA
>JAYTQP010000283.1:0-5972 GCA_043746675.1 Rhodospirillales bacterium
CTTGCGCTGCGCCACTGGTCGCGCCGATCTGCCGGCCGCCGAAGCGTCGCCGCCGCTGAGCGCCTTTCCCCATCGCGCACCGCCCGCCGAGCGTCCGCCGGCCGACGAGGCCAGTCTGGCGATTGGCGCCTATCTGGGCATGGAGCCGCTGCTGTACGATGCCGCCTTCGCGACGAAATATCTCGGCGATCTGCGCGAAACCCTGCCGCTCTACGTCGCCGAAGGGCTGGTGCATCCCGGCTTCATTCTGCGGATGGGGAATTGGGTGCTGGGGCGCAACGTCACGCTCGGGCCGTGGATCCATGTCGGCAGCGCCGTGCGGCATTTCGCCACCGGGAAGGTCGGCGACAGCATCACCGGCCGCGCCCAGGTGGCGGCGAACTACACCCATAAGGGCCATAAATTCGTCGAGCTCGATGTGCTGGTGCTGGCCAACGAGGCCACGCCGCTCGCGCGCATTCGCCATACCGCGATCTATTTGCCGCGCCAGGTTGCGCAAGCCAGCTAGGAAACCCCGATGTCCGGAACCGCTGCCCATAATCCCTATCTGATGCCCCGCCAGGCCTGGCTCGACCGCCGGGTGGAGCCGATTCTGGAACCCGAACTGCCGATCATCGATCCGCATCACCATCTCTGGGACCGGCCGAACTGGCGCTATCTGATCGAGGATCTGCTGGCCGACACCAATTCCGGCCACAACATCCTTGGAACCGTGTTCGTGCAGGCGCGCGCTTTTCATCGCGCCGATGGGCCGGAACATTTGCGCCCGGTCGGTGAAACCGAATTCGTCAACGGTGTGGCGGCGATGAGTGCGTCTGGCGTTTACGGCAACACAAGGCTGTGCGCCGGCATTGTCGGGCATGCCAATCTGGCGCTGGGCGATCAGGTGCAGGAGGTGTTGGAGCGGCATATAAGGGTGGCCGGCGGGCGCTTCCGCGGCATTCGCCATATCGCCGCCTGGGATGGCGACGAGGTGCTGCTGAACCCCGGTAACCCGGCGCCGCCGCATTTGCTGGCCGACCCTGCTTTCCGCGCCGGTTTCGCCAAACTGGCGCCGCTCGATCTGAGTTTCGAGGCCTGGATTTATCATCCGCAAATCGATGAAGTGACCGCACTGGCGCAGGCGTTTCCCGGCACCAAAATCGTGCTGAACCATGTCGGCGGACCCTTGGCGATCGGTGGCTATGCCGGCAAGCGGGCGGAGATTTTCCCGGGCTGGGCCGCCGCGATCCGCCGGCTGGCGGCGTGTCCGAATGTGTATGTGAAGCTCGGCGGCATCGGCATGCGCATCAACGGCTATGATTTCCACGAACAGGCCGATCCGCCTTCGTCGCAAACCCTTGCCGCCGCCTGGGCGCCCTATATCAAAACCTGCATCGAGGCATTCGGACCGGCGCGTTGCATGTTCGAAAGCAACTTCCCGGTCGATAAGGGGAGTTACTCGTACCAGGTATTCTGGAACGCCTGCAAATTGCTGGCGGCAGGGATGAGCGCGGGGGAGAAGGACGATCTGTTCCGCGGCACGGCGGCGCGTTTTTATCGGCTTGCGCTTTAGACGCTATCCTCGCCGGCCGCCGGTCGCGGCGGTCGGTTCCACCAACGTCAATCGTGGCGGGCTGACCAAAACCGGTTCTGGCGCCGGCTTGGCCGGCTTGCTGGCGGGCAGGGTGGCGCGCATCAGGGAGGCCAGGAACGAACGGCCCCAAAGTGCGGGGGTGCGGTCCTGGATCACGTCCCACAGGCTGCGCCAGCGGGCGCGGCGATCGGCGACATCCATCCGCAGGGCGGTGTCGATGGCGTCGGCCATCGCATCCGGGTCGTGCGGGTTGACCAGCAATGCGGCGTCTAGCTGGCGGGCGGCGCCGGCGAAGCGGGACAGCACGAGCACGCCGGGGTCGTCCGGTTCCTGGGCGGCGATGTATTCTTTCGCCACCAGGTTCATTCCGTCGCGCAACGGCGTTATCAGCCCGACGGCGGCCAGGCGCATGTAGCCGGCCACCGCGTGGCGTTCCACGCTGCGGCTGACCATGCGCAGCGGCTGCCATTCCGGCTCGCCGAAATCGGCATTCAGGCTGCCGGCGGCGGCATCCAGCGCCGCTCGCAGGGCCTGGTAGCTGCCAACATCTTTGCGCGATTCGGCGGCGATTTGCAGCACGGTGGCCTTGCGGCGCCATTCCGGGTGCTTTTCGAAAAAGCATTTCAGCCCGGCCAGTCGCTGCATCAGCCCCTTGGTCGGGTCCAGCCGGTCCACCCCGAGGATCAGCTTCTGGCCTTCAAGGCTGCGCCGCAGCCGTTCGCCGCCGGCGGTATAGGCGTTGCGGGCGGCGGCGAGGGCGAAGCTCTGCACCTCGATTTCGACAGGGAATACGCCGAGCTTGACCTTGCGGCCGCCGAACTGCAGGAACTGGTTGGCGACCTTTTGCGCGCCGGCCAGGCTTTGCGCTGCGGCGGCGAAATTGGCGACATCGTTGTCGGTCTGGAAACCGACCAGATCGGCCGCCAGCAGGTCGCGCACCAGGGCGGCGACTTCCGGGGCCGCGCCCAGCACGTCCGGCGATGCAAACGGGATATGCAGAAAAAAGCCGATCGGGTTTTTCACCCCGCGCTCGCGCAGACAAGCCGCGAGCGGCATCAGATGATAATCATGGATCCAGATCACGTCGGTCGGCCGCAGCAACGGCTGCAAGGATGCGGCGAGGCGGGCATTCACTTCCCGGTAAACTTTGGCGTCGCGGCGGTCGAACTTCATCAGTTCGGGCATGGTATGCAGCAGCGGCCACAGCACGCCGTTAGAGAAGTTGTTGTAGTAACGGTCGTGTTCGTCCTGGGTGAGATCGATGGTGGCGAAATCCACTTCGCCCTCGGTCTCCACCCCGGAAAGCGGCGACTGGCCGGGTGCGATCTTGCCGGACCAGCCGAACCACAGCCCGCCGCGCTTTGCCATCAGCCCGTCCAACGCCACCGCCAGCCCGCCGGCACGGGCGCCCTGAGACGGCAAGGGAACCCGATTGGAAACGACGACAAGGCGATTCATGGCAACCTCCGGCGAGCGCGATCCGCGGCCGCATGCGAACTTGGCGCGCCATCGTGGCGAGATCGTGGCAAGTGCGTTGCCTGGGTTTGCGATTGCGGCGGCTTGCGGCGATAGTCGGACGGATCGGCAATCCAGGGATCAGGGGCCTGAAATGACGTGGTCTTTCGATGACGCGAGGCAGGTTGACTACACGCATGGCTACTACCGTAATCTCAGCCCGGCAATGTTGCGTTTTGCGTGCTTGCGCGCCGGCGTGCGGCCACCCGATCGGCAGGCGGAAGGGAACTGGCGCTATCTTGAGCTGGGTTTCGGCCAGGGGCTATCGGTCAATATTCACGCCGCGGCGTCACAAGGCGACTATTGGGGCACCGACTACAACCCCACCCATGCCGCCCGCGCGGGCAGCATGGCGGCGGCGGCGGGCACCGGGGCGCGGTTGCTGGATGCATCCTTCGCCGAACTGGCGGCGCGCGACGATCTGCCCGAATTCGATGTTATTGCGCTGCACGGCATCTGGAGCTGGATTTCCGACGAGGCCGCCGCCGACATCATCCGCATCATTCAGCGGCGGTTGAAAATCGGCGGGCTGGTGTCGATCAGCTATAATTGCCTGCCCGGCGCCGGACCGGCGATCCCGTTGCGGCATCTGCTGAAGCTACACGCCAGCCTGGCCGGCACCGCCAGCGACCCGGCGGCGGCGATGGAGGCGGCGTTGGGCTTTGTGCAAAGCATCGCTGACAGCAGCGCGTCACATTTTCGCCATAACCCGATTGCCGAGGCGCGGCTCAAGCACATGTTCGGGCAAAGCCGTAGCTATCTGGTGCACGAATATCTCGCCGCCGATTTCCGGGTGCCATCGTTCGCCGATGTTGCCCGCCAACTGGCGGAGGCCAAGCTGCAATTCGTGGCGTCCTCGCATTTGCTCGATGCGGTCGATGGTATCAACCTAACCCCGGACGCGGCGGCGCTGCTGGCCGGCATCGGGCAGCCGGTGCTGCGCGAAACGGCGCGGGATTACCTGATCAACCAGACCTTTCGGCGCGATGTGTTCGTGCGTGGCCGGCAGGCGATGTCGGCGTTGCAGCAGCACGAGGCGCTGATGGCGCAGGCTTTCGTGCTGACCCAGCCGGCGGAAAAAGTGCCCTACGTGATGACCGGACCGGTGGGCGAGGTGAGCTTACAGGAACCGCTGTTCCGCCCGCTGGTGGCCGCACTGGCGCGCGACGGTCATGCGCCGAAAACGATGGCCGCATTGGGCCACGATCCGGCGCTGGTAAGCTTCGGCGCTGCCGGCGTGGCCGAAGCGTTGGTGGTTCTGACCGGCGCCGGCTATGTCGAACTGGCCTGCACGCCGCGCGCGGAGGCGATCGCGGCGTGCCAGCGGTTGAACACGCATCTGCTCGACCGCGCGCGTGGCAGCGACGAAATCGGCTTTCTGGCGTCCCCGGTTAGCGGCGGCGGGATAGCGGTTTCGCGGACGCAGCAACTGTTTCTGCTCGCGGCCCGGCATGGCGCCGAAACGCCGGGCGACCAGGGGGCATTCGTGTGGGGCATCCTTGCCAGCCAGGGGCAGCGGCTGATGAAAGATGGCGTGCCGTTGAGCGGGGATGCCGACAGTATCGCGCTGCTGGCCGCGGAGGCGGCCGATTTCGCCGCCGCGCGGGCGCCGATCCTGGCGGTGCTGGGAATCTCCTGATCGCAGCGTGGGCGGATTGTGTTTTCCCCCGCCCGATGGGATGCTGCCGTGATGGACAACACCCTGCATGAAACCCTCGTCGGCTGGCGCCGGCATTTGCACCAGAACCCCGAGCTTTCGCAGCAGGAGGTCGGCACCGCCGCCTTCGTCTGCGCCCGGCTCGCCGAAATGGGCATCCCGTTTACCGCGAATTTCGGCGGCCACGGCGTGGTGGCGACGATCAGCCGGGGGCAGTCCAACCGCGCCGTCGGGTTGCGCGGGGATATGGATGCGCTGGCGATCACGGAGACTACCGGGCTGCCGTACGCCTCGAAAAATCCCGGCGTGATGCATGCCTGTGGGCATGATGGGCACACCACCAGCCTGCTCGGCGCGGCGGCTTTGCTGAAGGCGGATACTGGTTGGACCGGGACGGTGCATCTGGTGTTTCAGCCCGCCGAAGAAGGCGGCGGCGGCGCGCGATCGATGATCGATGCAGGGCTGTTCAGCAAATTCCCGATGGAACAGATTTACGGCTACCATAATTGGCCCGGCCTGGAAGCCGGCACGGTGATGGTGCATGACGGGCCGGTGATGGCCGGCGGCGGACGGATCAGCATCAGCATGGATGGGCTGGCCGGGCACGCGGCACTGCCGCATCTGACGCATGATCCGATGGTGGCGGCCGGGCATTTGCTGGTGGCGCTGCAAACCATTGTGGCCCGCAACATCGACCCGCTGGACCCGGCGGTGGTGACCATCGGTACGGTTGCCGGTGGCATGGCGGCGAACCAGATCCCGGCCAGCGTGGTCCTGCAAGGCACGTATCGGTTCTATCGCGACGAGGTGCGCGATCTGCTGGTGAGCGGCATCGAGCGCGTTGCCAAGGGGATCGCTGCGACGTACGCGATGACGGCGCAGGTGGATGCGCCGCTCGGTATTGGCCCGACGGTGAACCATGCCGCCGGCAGTGCCGCCGCGGTGGCGGCGTGCCAAGCTGCCGGCATCGCGGTGCGCACCGATCTGCGCCCGGCGATGACCGGAGAGGATTTTTCCTGGTTTCTGCGGGAAAAACCCGGCGCCTTCGTGTGGATTGGCAACGGGCCGGGCGGTGATGGGCGCGGTCTGCACAATGATGGCTATAACTTCAACGATGCGATCCTGCCGCAGGCGGCGGGGTTTCTGGCCGGAGTAGCGAGGCAAGCTTTGGCGGGGTAGGGTTTGCCAGTGTGCGGCTATGCTGCCTCGGTTGGTCGGGGTCTA
>JAYTQP010000284.1:0-1802 GCA_043746675.1 Rhodospirillales bacterium
CCGGCTGGGTGGGCGGCGTTTCCGGTGGCGCAATATGGGCTGTTCCGCGCGATGTTTGAGGTGCCTCCACCTGCCGAGCGCATCGCCTGCGAAATCACAATCATTCTGGAGGCGGATCGGGAAACCTTGCCGACGCTGTATCGGCAGCTTTCTGCCATCCGCGCGCAGTCGCATCCGCAGTGGCGCCTGTTGATTGTCTCCGGGCTTGCCGCGCACCGTGCCGCGATCGCGCGCGCGGTCGCGGCCGACCCACGGATCGAGTGCCACGCCAGCCTTCCCGCCACCTGTGGGCCGACCGATTGGGTGCTGCACCTTGCCGAAGGTGGCGTGCCGCACCGGCTGGCGCTTGGCTGGCTTGCGCGGGCAGCCGCGTTGGGTCCGGCCGAATTGTTTGTTTTCGACGAAGCTTTCAGCACGATGGACGGCGATCGCGCCGTTTCGACGGCAGTGGAACTGCGCCCGATCGTCGACGCCGATACGTTGCAGGAAAAAAACATCTGGGGTGAGACGATCGCTGTTCGCGCGCGCGCGGACGGCAGCCTGTCGGGAAGCGCCGCCAGCGCACTCATCGCGGCAGCGGCGCAGGGCAGGGCGGGGCACGTGCCGTTGCCGCTGATTTGCCGCGACATTGGCTTGCGCAAGGATGTGGCGCCGGTGCCGCCGCGTACTATGCAACCGAGCGGTATCGGCCAGGACCGCATCGCGGTTGTGGTGCCAACCCGCGACAACGCCGCCGATGTGGTGGTCCTGGTTGAAAGTCTTCGCCGTCTGGCAGGGCAGACACATCGGCTGACGATCGTGGTGATCGACAATGGCGGCGTTGATGGCGCGGATGCCGCCCAACTGGCGGCACTGGCAGCGGGCGGCGAAATTTCCCTGAACCGGGTGGACGAACCGTTCAACTGGTCGCGCTTGAACAATCAGGCGATCGCGGCGAGCGATGCCGACATAATTGTCTGCGCCAACGACGATATGCGCATGCTGACGCAAGGGTGGGACGATGTGTTGCGCGGCCTGCTGGCCCGCCCGGAGGTCGGCGCCGTCGGCGTACGGCTGCTGTATGAAGACAATAGCATCCAGCATGCCGGCATGCTGCTGGGCTGGCATGGCGGCACGATCCATGATGGGCTCTACGAACCCGCCGACGCCCCGGGGCCGGCCGATCGCTGGCGGGTGACGCGCGCAGTGGGCGCGGTAACCGGCGCCTTTCTGGCCACAAGCCGCGCCGTGTTCGACCAGCTCGGCGGCTTTGACGCGGCGGAATTGCCGGTTGGTTTCAGCGATGTCGATTACGCGTTGAAGCTGCGTGCGACTGGTCTGAAAATACTCTGGACGCCGCAAATCACGCTCTATCACCACGAGTCAAAAACTCGCGGGCTGGATCATCTCGATCCGTCCCGCGCTGCGCGCGACGCCGCCGAACGCGCGGTTATGCGGGCGCGCTGGGGGGCGGCGATGGATTTCGATCCTGGGGTAAATCCTTACTGGCACAACGCTGGTCTGCCGTTTCGTTTAATCAGCCAGCCAAGCGTGACGCAAATCGAGCGCTATATCGTCGCCAGCGCCTCCGGCCATCCCTGGCGGCCGATCGGCTGAAACGACAACGGCCGCCGCCGGGTTGCCCCGACGGCGGCCGCTGCCTTTAAGGCCAGGAAGCTTAGGAAACCTTGAGGTTGGTCGCCGCCGCCTTGCCACGTTCCATTACCACGTCGAACGTGACCGCCTGGCCATCGTTCAATCCCCGCAGGCCGGCGGCCTGGACGGCGGTGATGTGCACAAACACATCCTTGCCGCCGTCGCCG
>JAYTQP010000285.1:0-3159 GCA_043746675.1 Rhodospirillales bacterium
TTCTACGATTATTCCGTCACCCCGCCACGCCCGACCCGTTAGGCAGCACCGACATGCTAGTGGTCCGATCCTAACGGGCACTTCAGCCCGTTGGGTGAATCGGCCCACAAAATCAAAGGCTAGTGGTAAGAATCTGACGGCTCCTTCCGTCAGATTCTTACCACTAGCCCGCACGTCTCACAGGGATCGCGCATGCTTGCTTGGTCTTGACCGCATCAGCCTTGTTCGAAGGGGGCACCTTTCGTCGCTTGCCTGGAGATCGTGTCCAGGCGTCGTTCCTCAAGGCGCCAGCGACGAACAATCCCGGCGCAATCATCGCGCGCTCCGGTGAGAAATGTGGGCTAGGCGGCGACCTGTTCCAACGCTTCGGAGGCAACCAGCCATTCGGCCTCGGCTTCGGTAACGAGGCGTTTGATCACCGCCAACTGCGCTTGCGCCGCCATCACTTCGGACTTTCGGGCGGTGCCATACAGGCCGGGGTCGGCGAGTTTGGCTTCCAGGCGGGCGCGCTCGGCGGCCAGGGACGCCATGCGGGCATCGGCGTCCTTCACCCGTTTGCGCAGCGGCGCGGTGGCGGCACGCGCGTCCGCACGGTCGCGGCGGTCGCTGCGTTTGGCGGGGTTGGCGGCATCGTTCCTGCCGGCGGCACGGCTGCGTTCGGAGAGCAGCTTGCGGTAGTCGTCGAGGTCGCCGTCATAGGATTTCACCGTGCCGTCCGCGACCAGCCAGAGCCGGTCGGCCACCAGATCGACCAGATCGGGGTCGTGGGTGATTAGCAGCACCGCGCCAGAAAAATCCGCCAGCGCGCGCACCAAAGCTTCGCGGGCATCGATGTCCAGATGGTTGGTGGGCTCGTCCAGGATCAGCAGATGCGGGGCATCGCGGGTGGCCAGCGCCAGCAGCAGCCGCGCCTTTTCGCCGCCCGAGAGCGATCCCACTTTGGTTTCCGCGCGATCCACATCCAGCCCGAAGCGTGCCAGTTGGCCGCGCAGTTGCTGCACGGTGGCGCGCGGCATGGCGCGCTGCAGATGCAGGATGGGGGTGTCGTCCAGATGCAGTTCGTCGGTCTGGTGCTGGGCGAAATAGCCAACCTTCAGCTTGCCGCCGCGTCGCATTTCGCCGGACATTGCGTCCAGCTTGCCGGCGAGCAATTTCGCCAGGGTGGATTTGCCGTTGCCGTTGGCGCCTAACAGCGCGATGCGGTCGTCCATATCCACCCGCAGCGACAGATTGCGCAGAATGGGCGCGCCGCCATAGCCGACATTGACATGTTCCAGCGACAGGATCGGCGGCGAGATTTGTTGTGGTTCGGGGAAGGCGAAGCGGGTGGTGTGTTCGGCGATGCTGGCTTCCACCGGCGGCAGCTTGGCGATCGCCTTGATCCGCGCCTGCGCCTGCCGCGCCTTGGTGGCGCTGTAGCGAAACCGATCGACGAAGGACTGCATATGCGCCTTCTGCGCCGCGATCTTCACCGCAACGGCCGCCTGCTGGGCAGCGCGTTCGGTGCGGATGCGAACGAATTCGTCGTACCCGCCTGGGGTCAGGCTGATTTTGCCGCGTTCCAGATGGGCAATGGAATCGACGCAGCGATCCAGCAGCCCGCGATCGTGCGAAACGATGATGGCCGAGCCGGGGAATTTCGCCAGCCAGCCTTCCAGCCACATCGTGGCTTCCAGATCCAGATGGTTGGTCGGTTCGTCGAGCAGCAGCAGGTCGGGCTGCGCGAACAAGGCGGTTGCCAATGCCACCCGCATGCGCCAGCCGCCGGAATAGGAACTGACCGGGCGCAATTGCGCGGCGGCATCGAAGCCGAGGCCGGCCAAAATCGTTGCCGCCCGCGCCGGTGCGCTGTCGGCGCCGATGGTGATCAGCCGGTCGTGGATTTCGGCCAGCCGATGCGGGTCGGCTGCATCGAGTTCGCGCAGCAGTTCCAGCCGTTCGATGTCCCCAGCCAGCACGATGTCGAGCAGGCTGTCCGGGCCTTCGGGAGCTTCCTGCTTGACCTGGCCAAGCTTCATGCGGGCGGCGAGGCGGATTTCGCCGCCGTCGTAGCTGAGCTCGCCGGAAATTGCCTTCAGCAGCGTGGATTTGCCGGCCCCGTTGCGCCCGACCAGGCCGATGCGGCGGCCGGGATCGACCGTCAGGCTGGCTTCGTCCAGCAGCAGGCGTCCGGCGATGCGGAGGGACAGGTCGCGGATGATCAACAGGCTCATGCGCGGTCGTTTAGAGCATGATGATCGCCAATAGAAGCGATCATCATGCTCTAACGCACCAGTAGATCGCGCGAACCAGACCTGCGGTGATCGCACCTTCGGTCATCGCGCTCCAGCGCCGTTCGCCCCGCCTCGGGAAGGGGTTGCCGCGCAGGGGAGCCTGCTCTAAAGCCCCGCCGTACCAACAACCTGTTTCAGTGAGGCGCGCCAAATGGCTATCGAACGCACTTTCTCCATCATCAAGCCCGACGCGACCCGCCGTAACCTCACCGGCCAGGTCAACGCCAAGTTCGAAGCAGCCGGCCTGCGAATCGTGGCCCAGAAGCGCCTGCAGATGACCGCCGCGCAGGCGGAAAGCTTCTACGGCGTGCACAGCGAACGCGGGTTTTTCCGCGATCTGGTGACGTTCATGACATCCGGCCCGGTGGTGGTGCAGGTGCTGGAAGGCGACAACGCGGTTGCCCGCAACCGCGAGATCATGGGTGCCACCAACCCGGAAAGCGCCGCCCCGGGCACCATCCGCAAGGAATTCGCCGAGAGCATCGAAGCCAATTCCGTGCATGGTTCGGACAGTGCCGAGAACGCCGCCATCGAAATCAGCTACTTCTTCGCCGGCACCGAAATCGTCGGCTAGCGCGTGATCGCTTGAGGTTGATACCAACCGCCCTAAATGCCTGCTCTTCCGGCATTTAGGGCGGTTGGTATTGCGCGCCGGGTTGGCGCGCGGCGGCGCGCCAAAAAAAATACTTATACCAGAAAGCGTAGATCACGCGATAAAACAAATGCCTAGATCATCATCCGTTCAAATGGCTTCATTTGAACGGATGATGATCGATAAAACAACATGCTAGTGGTCCGATCCTAACGCTTGACTCCCGAGCGTTGGGTGAATCGGTCCACAAAATCAAAGGCTAGTGGTAAGAATCTGACGGCTCTTTCCGTCAGA
>JAYTQP010000286.1:0-1731 GCA_043746675.1 Rhodospirillales bacterium
GCATCAAAAACGAACTCGAACAGGTCTTCACCTTGTTCCCCCGCCTGAAGGAACGCCTCGCCCAGCGCGGCGGCACGCTGTCCGGCGGCGAACAGCAGATGCTCGCCATCGGCCGCGCGCTGATGAGCAAGCCGAGCCTGCTGCTGCTCGACGAACCCAGCCTCGGCCTCGCCCCGTTGGTGGTGAAGCTCATCTTCAACGCCATCCGCGAACTCAACCGCACCACCGGCCTGACCGTGCTGCTGGTGGAACAGAACGCCTTCCAGGCGCTCCGCCTGGCGCATCGCGGCTACGTCCTGGTCAATGGCAGCATCACCATGGCCGGCACCGGCGCCGATCTGCTGGCACGGCCCGAAATCCGCGCCGCCTACCTCGAAGGCGGCCACGCTTAAGCGGTGGTTTCGATGCGGCGTTTGCCGCCGGACCGATCAAACCTCGCCTGCGGACAATCGGTCCAATTCGTCGCCAAACTGCTGGCGCAAGCTTGCCGCCTCATCCTCCGGAAGCCATGCGCTGATGGAATTGAAACGCATTTCCGCCAGCGTCGCTTCGGTATAGTCGCGCCAGGGCAACCGCTCGGCCGCACAGACCCTGGCGAGCGAGGTCTGAAGCTCGCGGCGGATTGTATCGATGAAGTCCGCCGGTGGCGGTTCGCAGATATTTGCTGCGCGCGGCGAGGATGCGGAAGCGAATAAATCAGCTTGCCCGCTGGCGGCGGGGCTGCCGAAAAGATCGGGTTGTGCTGGCGACGAAGGCATACGTCATTCTAAGCGATCTCAGCGAGTCGTCCAATAGCTGCTTGCGCAACGGGAAAGGCTCGGGCAAGGCTACGGCCCATGTCAAACGACTGGCGCAAGCAGGTTCTTCCGCAGATTGTCGAGCAACTTGCCCGCCGACCAGGGCATGAGGAAACCCGCGTCGCGGTGGTCCGTCTGTTGACGGATGGGCTGGGGGCGGCGGCCGGGGCAATTACCCATGAGTTCCGAATGCCGGTGGTGCGAGGCCGCGCGGACGCCGCCGACGCCAAGGCGATAGCGGAAACCTATCGCCGATTGAAGATGCTTTACGATACCGGACGCGACGGTATCTGGCCCTACGTGCTGCGCAATCTGGTCCGTCCGCTCTGGCTTTCCCGCCCGGAGCAGCGTGCCGACGTCTTGCTCGGCAATCCGCCCTGGGTTGCCTATCGGCATTTGTCCGCCGCCTTGCAGCGCCGGCTGCGTGATGCGTCTGAACGATTGAATTTGTGGGTTGGGGCGAACCTCGCCACCCAGCAAGATCTTTGCGCGCTGTTCACCGTGCGCGGGGCGCAGCTTTATCTGAAAGCCGGCGGCAGGCTTGGCCTGGTGCTGCCCTACCTGCGACAGCAAATCGCGGCGATGCAGCCCAAAGGGCAGGGCGGGGCGCGGGATTTTGACAATTTGATGTGGGAACTACCAATCCCGCAATTTGCCGCCGGGGACGCGTTGCACCAGGACCTCGCCTGCCTGTGCGTCGAATCTGAGCGCGTCGCCGCTGCGGTGCCGTTGGTGGATGACGCCTATTTCACCACCCAGCGGCGCGCCATCCGCGATGCCCTGGCCGCCAGCGGATTGCCCGGCAGCTTGGACAAGCTGGTCGCCCGTCTTCTCGACCCGTAACCCTCGCCAACGCGAAATTAAAAGTCGGCCCCATTGCGCCGCAACCGTGAAATCACCGTTAGCATACAAAACAGTTCTTGCCATCGGCGTC
>JAYTQP010000287.1:0-1896 GCA_043746675.1 Rhodospirillales bacterium
ACGATCAGGGCCGCAAGCGCCAGCAGCCCGAGCGCGCGCAGGTTGCTGGCCATGCGCGGCGCCGGGGTGGTGGCGGGCAGGCGTTTTTTCCCGGTGACCATCGGGCGCAACAGATTATGCCGCTTGACCACGGCATAGGCGAGCAGCGCCAGCACGTGCAACACCACAACGATCTTGATGGCAGCCCAGATCTGGAAGTGCAGGTCCATCAGTTTCGTGCTCAGCCCGGCATCGATCAACTTGGAGAGCGGGCCCTCCACCACGTCGTCATCGTTCCGCCCGAACAGCCCGGTCCCGGCTTGCGCCAGCAGCACCACCAGCATGCCGGCAACCATCCAGCCGCCGGCGGCATTGTGCCCCACCTGAGTGTCCGGGGCGCGGCGCCCGAAATGCAGAAGATGGCGAACCGCCGCTAGCGGGTTGCCAAGAAAATGGCGGAACCGCGCCGTCTCGCTGCCGAACAGCCCCCAAAAAATGCGCCAGAGCAACAAAACCGTGATCGCGTGCCCGGACAGCATATGCCAGGCAACCCGGTCGAAACGGATGGCGAAATAGTTGGCGGCGATCAGCACCACCAGCGCCCAATGGAACAGCCTTGTCGGTAGGTCCCAGACCCGCATCGGCAAAAAAAGCACGGCTTGTTGTGGGCGCGTCGCCATGTGGTTGCTCCTGAGATCGCAAGCAGTCTCCGGTCGATAACCGAGGACGCCCTCCGGTCGAAAATCGAGGACGCCCTCCGGTCGATAACCGCAGTCTCCGCGATTCTATTCCCGTGCGTTCTATTGTATTGCAATGGCGGACGGAACCATGCTGCGTGACGTGCGTGCGAACCCGCGATAAAGTCCCACGATGGCAAAAGAACCGATTAAGCTCAGTCGTTCCGGACCACGCCTCGCCGGCTGGCTCGCCGCCGGTATCGCGGTTATTGCGCTAGCGGTATGGTGGAGCGTCGGCGGGTCGCCAGCCCCTACGCCCGCCCCGCTAAAGCCGACCCCGATTGCTGCCGCGCCGACGCCCGCATCCCGCGCAAGCGCCGTGCCGGCCGCCACGCAGGCACCCAGCTTCGACATCGTTCGGGTCAACCCGCAAGGCGGCGCGGTCATTGCCGGGCGGGCGACGCCGGACAGCCAGGTAACGGTGCGCCAGAACGGCCAGGTTATCGGGCAGGCTAAAACAGACGCTCAGGGCCAGTTCGTGGTGCTGCCGGATAAACCGCTGGCGCCCGGTGGGCAGGAGTTGACCCTGGCATCCAAGCAGCCCGATCAGACCGAAGTAAAGGGCGATGCGCCGGTGCTGGTGGTCATTCCCGCCGCCCCGTTGGCACCGGCCAAGCCACCGCCGCCGGTTGTCGCGGTGCTTACCCCGAAGGATGCGCCGCCCAGCTTGCTGCAAGGCGGCTCCGCCGGCGCGGACACCAAACTCGCCCTCGGTGTGGTCGATTACGACAACCGCGCGGCGATCCGGTTTTCCGGCCTGGCACCGCCGGGCAGCCGGGTGCGGGTCTATGTCGACGGCGTGCCGGAAGGCGACGTCCTCGCCGGTGCCGATGGCAAGTGGGCGATGACCTTGTCGGCCGCGGTTCCTGCCGGCACCCACACATTGCGGTTGGATCGGCTGGGCGCCGACGGCAAGGTGCTGGCGCGCGCGGAAACCCCGTTCCGTCGCGCCCCGGAGAGCGAGATCGCAGTGGCTGAAGGGCAAACCGTGGTGGTGCAGCCCGGCGAGAGCCTGTGGCGGATCGCGCGCCGGCAGTACGGCCAGGGGGTGCGCTACACCGAGATTTTCGACGCCAACAGCAGCAAGATCCGCGACCCCGCGCTCATCTACCCGGGCCAGGTTTTCCGCGTTCCGGACAATCCGGCGCCTGCCGGTGCCGCCCCCGCCAGCCCCAGTTCG
>JAYTQP010000288.1:0-5994 GCA_043746675.1 Rhodospirillales bacterium
GCACCGCCCTGGAAGGTGAGGGCGGAATAGAGCGAATTCGGGCAGTCATCGATCCAGGCGCGCAGTTTCTCGCCGCCGGGGCGGGCGAAGGCGGCTTCCAGCTTGCGGCCGAATTTCATCGTCACCACGTTCCAGCCCATGTCGCGGAACAGGCCCTCGATGCGGCCGAACAGCCGGTCTGTCACCACGCTGTCCAGGCTCTGGCGGTTGTAATCGATCACCCACCAGACATTGCGGACATCGTGCTTCCAGCCTTCGAGCAGGGCTTCGTAGATGTTGCCTTCATCGAGTTCGGCGTCGCCGGCGATGGCGATGTGGCGGCCGGCCGGCAGATCGGTGCGGCCGAGCGCGTGCAGCCCGACATAATCGGCCATCAAGGCGGCGAAGCTGGTCATCGCCACGCCGAGCCCGACCGAGCCGGTGGAGAAATCCACCTCGCCGCCATCTTTCACCCGGCTGGGATAGGGCTGGGCGCCGCCGAACTGACGGATGCCCTGCATTTTTTCCACCGTCTGGCGGCCGAACAAATAGTTGATGGCGTGGAACACCGGGGCGGCGTGCGGCTTGACCGCCACCCGATCCTGCGGCCGCAGGATGGCGAAATACAGCGCCGTGAGGATCGAAATGCAGGAGGCGCAGGAGGCCTGATGGCCGCCGACTTTCAGCCCGTCGCGGTTCGGCCGGAGATGGTTGGCCTGGTGGATCATCCAGGATGACAGCCACAGCAGCTTGCGCTCGATCTGGCCCAAAGTGGCGAGGTCGGGGTTGGCCAAGCCGGGGGCGCGCGGGGTGATCTGGTTCATCCCAGTTCCGCCAGAAAGGTTAACAAGGCGGCATTCACCGCGGCCGGCCGTTCCTGCTGGATCCAGTGGCCGGCGCCTTCGATCAGCACCGGCGGGCGCAGGGCGGGGACGTGGGCGGGCATGGCTTCCAAGGCGGCCTTGCCGAAGCCGGTGATGACGACGTCGCGCGTGCCGGCGATGAACAAAGCCGGAATGGCGATGCCGGCGCCCTGCCAGGGTGCTGTTAGCGCCCAGTTGCGATCGATGTTGCGGTAATAGTTCAGGCCGCCGCGAAAGCCGGAATGGCGGAATTCGCCGGCCATGACGGCGATGTCGGCTTCGGTCAGCCAGCCCGGCAGCACCGCCGGATCGAGGCTATGTGCCAGGAAGCCGCCGCCGGCCGGCAGGCTGAGCGCCATGCCTTCGCGCGGTGGCGCATCGCCGGAGCCGGAGAACAGGATTTTTCGGATGCTGGCGGCGGCATCGGCTTCGAATTCCGCCTCCGCCACGCCCGGCGCCTGGAAATACTGCCAGTAGAAGTTTTCCACCCCGGCCGCCTTTAGCGCCTGCAGCGGCGGCATCGGGCCACGGGCGCGGAACGGCACCGACATCGCCACCACCGCGCGGAACAGATCCGGCCGCAGCAGCGCGCAATGCCAGGCGACATTGGCGCCCCAGTCATGCCCGACCACCACCGGATGCGGGTCGCCGTAATGCGCCGCCAGCCCGACGATGTCGCCGACCAGTTGGGTGATATCGAAGGCGCCGATATCGTCAGGCGCGGCGCTACGCCCGTAGCCGCGCATGTCGGGCGCCACCACGCGGTAGCCGTCGGCCGCCAGCGCCGGAATTTGATGCCGCCAGGAATAGGCCAGTTCGGGCCAGCCATGGCAGAGAATGACCAGCGGGCCGTCGCCGGCCTCGGTCACATTCAGCCGGATGCCGTTTATCGTCAGGTCTCGACGCGCGGGGGCAGGGGGCATGGGCATGATCCTGTAAACTCGTGTCGATAAGACCATGCTGTGTAGCACGGCGGCAAGCGCCTCTGGCAGGGCCTCGGCGGCCATCCCAGGGCCGCGCGCTGTCTTTGTGCGCCACCGACGGTCTGGTGCGCGACTCCATTGTAGCCCGCTATGATCGCGGCCTTACCGGTGGAGAAACCGATGCGCCCGATGGTTATCACCGTCGCCCAGCAAAAGGGCGGCGCCGGCAAAACCATGCTGGCGGCCAACCTCGCCGCGGCGCTGGCGGCAACCCGGCGGGTCGCGGTGATCGATATCGACCCGCAACGCAGCCTCACCCGTTGGCATGGGTTGCGCGCGGCGCGCAATGGCCCGCCCGCCATCGCTTTGGCGGAAATCGCCGGCTGGCGGCTGGCTGGCGAACTCGATCGGCTGCGCCGGGGCTGCGACATCATCATCATCGACAGCCCGCCGCAGATCGATACCGATGCCCGCCAGGCGGTGCGCCACGCCGATCTGGTGCTGGTGCCAATGCAGCCCAGCCCGCCCGACCTGTGGGCGGCCGCCGGCACCTTCGGCCTGGCTGCGGCCGAGAAGCGGCGTGTGGCGGTTGTGCTGAACCGCGCGCCGGCGGCGAGCAAATTGCGCAGCGCGGTCGAAGCCGAACTCGCCGGTAGCGGCCACATCGTGCTAGCAACCGCACTTGGCAATCGCATTGGGTTTGCCAGCGCGTTCGCCCACGGGCTTGGCGTGACCGAAGCTGCCCCGAAATCCCGTGCCGCCGAAGAACTGCGCGGCCTGCTGGCCGACATTGAAGGATTGATGCCGTGATGGAAGCCCATGTTCTGATCGCCCTGCATCTGCTGTCTGCCGTTGTCTGGGTTGGCGGGATGGTTTTCGCCCGGTTGGCGCTGCGGCCCAGTATCGCAGCCTTGGGCCTTGGCGTGCTCGAACCCGCGCAACGCGTGGCGGTGCTGATGCAAGTCTGGCGCCGGTTTTTCCTGCTCGTCTGGCACGCCATGCCGATCCTGCTGATCACCGGCGAGGTGATGATTTTCCGCGTGCTCGGCGGCTATGCCCATGTTGGCTGGCCGATCCATGCCATGCATGCGCTCGGCGATCTGATGGCTGTGCTGTTCGTGTTCATCTTTTTCGTGCCCTGGCGGGCAATGCGCCGCGCGGTTGCGGCCGGCGATGCGGCGCTGGCCATCACCTCGGCGGAACGTATCTTCGCGCTGACCGGGGTAAATCTTTTGCTTGGGCTGCTGACCTTGCTGGTGGCGGCTTTCAGTTGAAGCAAGCGCTGCTTTTTGAAAAAAGCAGCAAAAACTTCTATCCGTTTTGGTTTGTCGCCCTATCAGTGGAAGCTTCAGGCATGTCTGCCGCGCACAGCATCGAAACCGTTGCCGAATACTGGGACCGCCGGCCCTGCAATATCCGCCATTCGGACGCGAATATCGGCAGCAAAACCTACTTCGACGCGGTCGAGGCGCGAAAATATTTCGTCGAACCGCATATTCCCGGCTTCGCCGACTTTCCGCGCTGGCACGACAAGCGGGTGCTGGAAATCGGCTGCGGCATTGGCACCGAGGCAATCAATTTTGCCCGCGCCGGCGCCGAATATACCGGTATCGAACTGTCCGCAGTCAGCCTCGACCTCACCCGCCAACGCTTCGAATGTTTTGGCCTGCCTGGTACGCTTGTGCACGCCGACGCCGAACGGCTGGACCAGCATGTGCGCCGGGCCAGCTTCGACCTGATCTACTCCTTCGGGGTTATCCACCACACCCCGAACCCAGAGGCCATCATCCGCCAGGCCCGCCGCGCCATCCACCCGGACGGCGAATTCCGGCTGATGCTGTACGCCCGCGATAGCTGGAAGGACTGCATGATAGCAGCCGGCTTCGACCAGCCCGAAGCCCAATCCGGCTGCCCGATCGCCAACAGCTACACCCAGACCGAGGTCCGCGCGTTGCTGCGCGCCAATGATTTCGGCGCCGTTTCGATCACCCAGGACCACATCTTCCCCTACGTGGTTGAAAAATACTTACGCTACGATTACGAACTGCAACCCTGGTTCGCTTCCATGCCGCGCGCAATGTTCCGCGCCCTGGAGCAGAAATTCGGCTGGCACATGCTGATCGTGGCGAAACCGGCGTAGACGGCGGGCAACGCAGGACGCAGGCGCTTCTTTTTGAAAAAAGAAGCAAAAACTTTTATCCGTTGGCGCTGCGGCCTAGAAAAATGACGTCGGAAACGTCGGAAACTGCCGTTGGTAGAATTCGCCAGCAATCCACTACCGCTCGTCGTACCCCGCCTTCGCAAAACGCGGCCAGCGGCAATGCGGCAAATTCGGCGCATGGCGTTGCAATCACGATAATCTCGGCCGCCGCCACCGCCGACGCTGCGGTGCCGAACGGTGTTACCGCATCGCCCAACACCGCGCTTGCCGCATGCAGCGCCAGCGGATCGGCGATCAGCACCGCATGCCCCGCCGCAGACAGCGCCCGGGCGATCAGTATGCCCTGGCTTTCCTCGACCACATCAGTGCCGGGTTTATAGGCCAGCCCCAACACCGCGATCGTCGCCGGCCGGCCTGCCGCCAAACGCCCGACCAGGTCGGCCACCCGCCCGGCTTGCCGGCGGTTCACCGCGTCGGTCGCCTCCGCCACTTCCGCACGCACCCCGAGCGTCCGCGCCAAGGCCGCCAAGGCCACATTGTCGCGCGGAAAGCACGGCCCGCCATAGCCCAGCGCCGCGGTTAGATATTTGCCGCCGATCCGGCTGTCCCGGCCCAAGGCCGCGGTCACCACGGCCACGTCGGCGCCGGGGAGGTTTTCGCACATTTCCGCCAGCATGTTGGCGTAGCTGATTTTGGTGGTCACGAAGGTGTTGACCGCGATCTTGGTCAGTTCGGCATTCACCCAGCCCATCCGCTGCACCGGCGGATTGCCAACCACGGTGCCGCGATAGGCCGCTTCCACCAGATCGCCGGCGCGCGGATCGCTTTCGCCGATCAGCAGCATGTCCGGGTGCAGCAGATCATGCACCACGCTGCCGAGCGCGATGAATTCCGGGTTGTAGGTCAGCCCGACATCCACCCCCACCACCCGCCCGCTCGCCGCCGCCAACGCGGCGCGAATTTCTCCGCCGGTGGAACCTGGCATCACTGTGCTGGTGATGTTCACCACGTGGTAGTGGCTGGAGTGTTGCAATGCCGCGCCGATCCGCCTGATCGCATCGAGCACGTAGCGATTGGCGAACTGTCCGTCCGGCCCGCTTGGGGTTGGCACGATCACGAAGGAAATTTCGCTGGCGGCGATTGCCTCGGCGAAGCTGCTGGTGGCGCGCAGGCGCGCGCCGGCGGCATCGATATGCGCCTGCAACCCAGGTTCGGCGAACGGCGCGCGGCCTTCATTGATTGCCGCCACCGCGCTCGGGTTCAGGTCGATGCCGATCACATCGTGCCCGGTGCTGGCCAGCACCGCCGCCAGCGGCGCGCCCAATTTGCCCAGCCCGACAACCGCAATTTTCATGGTCTGTCCCTAATGTTTGCGCTGCGACAGCAAGGCGGCGGTGAAAATCCCTGCCGCCAGCCCGATGCTGGTGATGCGCAGTTCCAGGCTTTGCAGCCCGCCGTGGATTTCGAAATCCAGCAGGATTTCGCGGTCCAGCGGCCCCAGCACGGGATAGCGCCGCGCGACCAGCTTCGGCCAGGCATAGACCGAGGCTTGCAACAGCCCCGGCAGAAATCGCGCCGCGCCGCGCCGTTGCAGATGCAGGCGCAGGCGATATTTGCCCGGCGCCAGCAGCATCGGTGGCCCGCGCAACGCCTGGCCGCGTCGGCCGAGAATGATCCGCATGCCGTCATCGGTGCGCACGCTGGCATTGCCGCCGTGCAGCCGGGGCAGAATATCGGCCGGCAGTGCCGCCGGCGGCAGCCGCAAGCCCTGCCGCAGCCGGGTCGCCAGCGGGGCGGAGGCGGCGCCGACCACGCTGCCGATCAGGCCCTCCCACTGGTTATGCACCGCGTTCACGCCGATGAAGCGGCGCGGCGCGGCCAGCGGGTTTGCCAGATGCAAATCCTCCGCCGCTGCCATCGCGCGCAGCCCGTCGGGCACGAAATCCGGCACCGGCAGGCCAAAATCGAACACGAACGCCGCCGCATCCCGCCCGATGGCGTCGGTCGCTGTCCAGACCGCGTTTTCCGGTAAATCTGGCCAGTCCGGCCCGGTGGCAACCTGGATCGG
>JAYTQP010000289.1:0-3191 GCA_043746675.1 Rhodospirillales bacterium
AATTTCCGCGTGGTGCCGCCCGGCACCGGCATCTGCCATCAGGTGAACCTGGAATATCTGTCCCAAGCGGTCTGGACCGCCGATCTGGACGGCAAAACCTACGCCTACCCCGATACGCTGTACGGCACCGACAGCCACACCACCATGGTCAACGGCATGGGCGTGCTCGGCTGGGGCGTCGGCGGGATCGAAGCCGAGGCCGCCATGCTCGGCCAGCCGATTGCCATGCTGATCCCCGATGTTATCGGCTTCCGCCTGTCCGGCCGTACCCCCGAAGGCGTCACCGCGACCGACCTCGTATTGACCGTTACCCAGATGCTCCGCGCCAAAGGCGTGGTCGGCAAGTTCGTCGAATTCTTTGGGCCTGGGCTGGATGAAATGTCGCTCGCCGACCGCGCCACCATCGCCAACATGGCGCCGGAATACGGGGCCACCTGCGGGTTTTTCCCGGTCGACAAAATCACCCTCGACTATCTGCACCTGACCGGCCGCGACACCGATCGCATCGCGCTGGTGGAAGCCTATTCGCGCGCCCAGGGCATGTGGCGTGATGCCACCACGCCAGAGCCGGTTTTCACCGACACCTTGGAACTCGACATGTCCACCGTGTTGCCCAGCCTGGCCGGCCCGAAGCGGCCACAAGACCGGGTGCTGCTGAAAGATGCCTCCAAGGCGTTTCGCCTCGAACTCACCAAAAGCCTCGGCGTCGCCACTGCCGAGGTGGACAAGAAAGCCGCCGTCGAAGGCAAGAACTACGAGATCACCCATGGCGACGTGGTGATCGCGGCGATCACCTCCTGCACCAACACCTCCAACCCCTATGTCATGGTCGCCGCCGGCCTGGTCGCCCGCAAAGCTCGTGCTTTCGGCCTGACCCCGAAGCCGTGGGTCAAAACCTCGCTGGCGCCGGGCTCGCAGGTGGTCACCGAATATCTCGACCGCGCCAACCTCACCGTCGATCTCGATGCGATCGGCTACAATACCGTCGGCTACGGCTGCACCACCTGCATCGGCAATTCCGGCCCACTGGAAGACGTCATTGTGGATGCAATCGAGGACAACCAGCTTGTCGGCGTCTCCGTGCTTTCCGGCAACCGCAACTTCGAAGGCCGCGTCCACGCCAACGTGCGCGCCAACTATTTGGCCTCCCCGCCGCTGGTGGTCGCCTACGCCTTACTCGGCACCATGAACGCGGACATCACCACCGCGGTAATAGGCACCTCGAAAGCCGGCAACCCGGTCTATCTCCGCGACATCTGGCCCAGCAACAAGGAAATCGCCGACACTGTGGCCGCCAGCCTGAACCGCGATCAGTTCCTCAAGCGTTACGGCGAGGTCTTCAAAGGCCCGAAACAATGGCAGGCGATCGAGGTGACCAGCGACCTTAACACCTATCGCTGGAACGATAGCTCCACCTACGTGAAGAACCCACCTTATTTCGATGGCATCACGATGGAGCCGTCGCACAAGGGCGACATCACCGGCGCGAAAGTGCTGGCGGTGCTCGGCGACAGCATCACCACCGATCATATCTCCCCGGCCGGCAACATCCGCAAAACCTCGCCGGCCGGCGAATATCTGCTGGAACGGCAGATCCTGCAGAAGGATTTCAACGGCTACGGATCGCGCCGCGGCAACCACGAAGTGATGATGCGCGGCACCTTCGCCAATATCCGCATCCGCAATGAAATGGTGCAGGGCGTCGAAGGCGGCATGACCCGCGTCGGCGCCAGCGCGCCGCTGTCGATCTACGATGCGGCGACGGAATATCGCGACGCCGGCAAGCCGCTGGTGGTGATCGGCGGCAAGGAATACGGCACCGGATCGTCGCGCGACTGGGCCGCCAAAGGCACCGCTTTGCTCGGGGTGAAGGCGGTGATCGTGGAAAGCTTCGAACGTATCCACCGCTCCAACCTGGTCGGCATGGGCGTGCTGCCGCTCACCTTCAAAGACGGCATGGACCGCAAATCGCTGGCACTGACCGGCGACGAAACCCTCGACATCATCGGCCTCGACGATCTGCACCCGGGGATGGACCTGACCCTGGTGATCCACCGGCCGGATGGCACCAAAACTGAGGTGCCGGTGCTGTGCCGGGTCGATACCTTGGATGAGGTTTCTTATTACCGGCATGGTGGGATTTTGCATTACGTGCTGCGGGAAATGGCCCGGGCGGCTTAGTAAAAGCCTAGGGAAGCGCTTCTTTTTTGAAAAAAAGAAGCAAAAAACTTTTCCGCTTTGGTTATGAGTTTGGCGGAGCTTTGGGGGGAGCGTGACCGATCGTAGTCTGCTCGCGCTACGCGGGCTTAATCTGGCGGTGGCGGCATGCAGACCGGCTTCGGCGCGTTTCTGCCCGTCTTTTTGGCAACCCATGGCTGGAGCCACGCCCAGATCGGCTACGTGCTCAGCCTCGCCATTATCGCCGCCCTGGTAACGCAAATCCCCGGCGGCGCCATAATCGATGCGCTACCCTATAAACGCGCCGCCGCCGGCTTGGCGCTCGCTACGGTCTCGCTCGCCGCCATCGCGATCGGCGCGCACCCGACCGATGCGGTGGTGTTCGTCGCCGACATCGTGCAGGGCGTGGCCGCTTCGCTGCTCGGACCAATCATCGCGGCGATCACTTTGGCCCTTGTGGGGCATTCCGCGCTGGGCGAGCGGTTCGGCAATAACGTCCGCTATGCCGCCCTCGGCAGCGTCGACGCGGCCGCCGCGATGGGCCTGATCGGCAGCTATTCGCATCGGGCGATCTTGTTCGGCGCCGCGGTAATGCGGGCGGCGCCAACGCGATCGGCCCATGCCGCCCTGGTGCCACGGCGACACCGAACGCGACGGCCGCCGACACTCTGGAAATTGCTGCACGATCGCCGCTTGCTGATCTTCGTCGCGGCAATGTCATTGTTCCAACTCGGCAATGCAGCTCTGCTGCCGATTGCAACCAATGGTTGGTCCCGCCTGCTTGGTGCGCGTACCGATCTGGTGGTGGCCGTCGCGATCATGCTGCCGCAAGGGCTGGCGGCGCTGATTTCGCCGTGGTTCGGGCGCTTGGCTGAAAATTATGGCCGCCGCCTGGTGCTCCTGCTGGGCTTCGCCGTGCTGCCGCTGCGCGCGCTGTTCTTCGCGGTCGAGGGCAACCCCTATTTGGAAGCGGCGTGGCAAGGCTTCGATGGCATCACCGCCGCCGCCTTCGG
>JAYTQP010000290.1:0-1837 GCA_043746675.1 Rhodospirillales bacterium
AAACGACTACCAGGTGAAGCTGCGGGCGATGAAATCGTTCGTCGGCGAAGGCGACAAGGTGAAGGTTACCCTGCGCTTCCGCGGCCGTGAAATGGCGCATCAGGAACTCGGCGTGAAAGTGCTGGAACGGATCCGTGGCGACATGGAATACGGCACCAAGGTCGAGCAGATGCCGCGCATGGAAAATCGCCAGATGGTGATGGTGCTGGCGCCGAAGTAGGGGCATTGCGAAGCCGAGGGAAATGAACTCCCTGGGCTTCGCCGCCGCGTTTCAGCGCGGGATGGTTCAGAGCGGATGGTTCAGAGCGGGGCGTTTTCGTTTGCCAGCGCGTAGGGCACGACGAACATTGCCGGAACGATCGCGCACAGCAGCCCGACCATTTCAGTTCCAGCACCACGATGGTGACGATGATGGCGATCACACCATCGCTGAGCGCCTCGGTGCGCGATGCGTCGGGCGTGTAATCCTCAATGATTGGCGCCTGCCAGAACGCCGCGGGCGAGGAAGATATCGGTGATTTCGGCCTCGATACGCAAGAACTCCGCATTGCGCCGCCCGGCCAGGCCACGGGCGCGTGGGATTGCGACGTCGATGATGCGCTCGATCCGACCGGGGCGGGGCGACATCACCACCACCCGATCGGCCAGCAGCACCGCCTCGTCCACGCTGTGGGTGACGAACAACACCGTCATGCGCTGGCGCAGCCACAAGGCTTCCAGATCGACGCGGATTTGCTCGCGGGTCAGCGCGTCGAGCGCGCCGAACGGCTCGTCCATCAGCAGCAGGCCGGGGGCGTGCACCAGCGCGCGGGCGATGGCGACGCGCTGGCGCATGCCGCCGGACAGTGCATGCGGGTAGCTGGCGGCGAAGTCCGCCAGCCCGACCTGGGCCAGCAGCGCCAGCGCGCGGTCCCGATAGTCCGCCACCCGCAGGCCGCGCATTTCGATCTGGAACAGCACGTTGCCCAAGGCGGTGCGCCAGTCCAGCAGGGTCGGCTGCTGGAACACCACGCCGAGGTCGGGCACCGGGCGATCATGCGCGGCGCCGTCGATCAGCACCTGCCCGCCGCTGGCCGGCAGCAGCCCGGCGATCATCCGCAGCAAGGTGGATTTGCCGCAGCCGGACGGGCCGACGATGGCCACGAAAGCGCCGTCCGGGATGACCAGATCGACCGGCGCCAGCGCCTGCAAGCTGGCGAAACGACGCGCGGCCTGTTTCAGTTCGACGCGCATGCGATCGGTTCCTGCTGTTGGGTATTGAAGGGAAAACGGTTGGCGAGGGCGGCCGCGGTGGTGGTGAGCGATGCGGCCAGCGCGGCGTGCCGACTTGCTGGCAGGCGAACCGATGGGCCGGCGACCGACACGGTGCCGCGCGGGATGTTGCCGATGGCGACCGCGACGGCGGTGACGCCGGATTCGGCTTCCCCGTCGGCGATCGCGTAGCCGCGCCGGCGCACCGCGGTAAGATCTGCCAGCAGGGCTGCCGCGTCGTGCAGGCTGCGTTCGGTTGGTCGCAGGGTGCCGAAGCCGTCGGCACGGGCCAACGCCAGCGCATCCGCCGCCGGCATTCGGGCCAGCAGCGCCTTGCCGTTGGCGGTGGCGAACAGCCGCACCGGGCCGGCCATTTCCGGCGCATACACCAACCCGGCCGGCGCCCCTTGGGCGGACGCCAGCCAGGCCAAGCCTTTGCCGGTGACGATGGTCAGCCGCACCAGTTCGCGGGTTTCCGCCGCCAGCCGGTCGAGCAGCGGCTGCACCTGGTCCGGCAGCCCGCTCGCCTGCATCACCCGGCTGCCGAGCAGGGCGAAGCCGAGGCTGGCGCGATAGCGCCCATCCG
>JAYTQP010000291.1:0-3596 GCA_043746675.1 Rhodospirillales bacterium
CCGGTTGCGGGGCGATGGCACCGTGCAGGCGGGCATCGCGTTCACCGATCCAGCGACCGGCCGGTTCGGGCGGTTGAAACCGGGCGGCGGTGGCGAAAGGGATGCCGCGAAAGACGGTTGTTCCGGCGCTGCCGCGCATCGTCCCGAGTTTGATGTGCGCGACGGTCATGCTGCGGACTCAATGTTTAAGCGATTCAGAGGTGGCCGGAGGGGTGAAAACGGATTTTCGCCGTTGGAAAGGGACCGTCGGGGCGCAATTCCGACCTGGCACAATCTGGTTAACATAACTTAAATTCCTACGAAAAGCTTAAAATAAAATTCAATATGGCATCATTATGCGCGCAACCTTCCGGTAAACAAGTAAAGTTTATTTACGCGCCGCCGACGCTTTCGATTTTCGGCGTTTCATTGAAGTAGGATAAAAGTCCTTAAATTCTACAAAACACCAATAGATTAGATTTTTTTGACGCGACATTATCTTTCGGCATCACCTGTGCCCAATCGGCCACAGTTCGGGATTGTCAGGCATGTGACTGTTGTAACGGGATTAACATTACTGTTAACGTTTCTTCAGACGGTCGATACAGGCTGTCATGAGGGGGTATCCGATGCCTCAGGCCAACGCGACCTTTGCATGCGGTCGATGCTGCGACATTCTGGAGGCGGTGCGATGCAAGCGCTGATCGCCACCCTGGACGGCGGGCTTTATGCCTCGATCGTGGCGTTGTTGAGCGTCCTGCAGCCCGACGGGCAGCCGCGGCGCGCTTACAACGAACCTGAAATCAATGCATTGCTTGAAGGCGAGCAATTCTCCCTGGCATTTTTCGATGCCAATATGCCGGGTTACGGCACCCAGTTCACCGCCAACGATTTGGCCCAGTGGTATCCACAGACCCGGTTTTTCGTGCTCGGCGGGGATACCGCTATGCGGCTCGATCGGGTGGCGGTGCAGCCGTCGGTCAGCGCCCGCCCTGCCGCCACGCTTCGCCCGCCGGTGCTGGCCGGAATGGGCGGGGGTGGTCGCAATTTGGCGGACTTGATGCAGGTGGTGGAACAGGTCCAACTTCCGAACCAAGTCCAACTTGCAGAACCGGGCACCCCGAGCCTCACTGGCCGGCAGATCGAAGTTCTCCGCCTGGTGCGCGAGGGCAAGGCGACCAAGGAAATCGCCCGCCAACTCAACCTCGCAGTGCCCACCGTCAAAACCCATCTTGCCGCGCTGTACCGCCAGCTTGGCGTGCGCAACCGGGTGGAGGCGGCAATGATGCAAACCGCGCCGACCCAATCGGCGGTGGTGCGCGCCTTCCCGACCCAGCGCCCCGAGATGCCCCGCCCCGAGATGCCCCGCCTGGAGATGCCCCGCCTGGAGATGGCTGCCGCCCGCGCGCCCACAGCCCTGTCGGTTTTGCGCGCGGTCGGCTAGTTCTGACGCGCTTCGGGTTGGGACTACAATGGCGCCCTGGCGGCCGCATTGAAGCACTGTCGCGGTAGCGTTGTTCGACCTATCCGGTCTTAGTGTCCGTCCGGAAAGTCTGCCGCGCCGGCCCTCCGCCGGCAGACTTCCCGAACGGACACTTATTCATTCAACTCTGGTGCCGGCCGGCTCCATCAACGGCATCGGCTTTGCTTTCGCGGACTATCCCAGCGTCTGGAAGGCGATGAGCGGCGAACTCGGCGCCTACAGCAGCTGCCAGATCGCCAAGGCCGCCCTGGTTACGTTCGGGAAAGTGATCGGGTCAAGGGGACCCCTGTCCCGTCACGCCGGAGGCGTGCGTTCGGCACGACGCGGGTCCAGGGCTACGGAGGGTGCGCCCTGGCTTTGCTTATTTCCTCACCCGATCAGGAGCCTAAACCAATGCAACTCGGAATGATCGGCCTCGGCCGGATGGGCGGCAATATTGTGCGGCGGCTGTTGCGGGCGGGGCATGTTTGTGTGGTTTACGATGCCAATGCGCAGGCGGTGGCGGCGTTGGCGGCGTTGGGAGCGGTGGCGGCGGGGTCGCTGGCGGATTTGGTGGGCAAGTTGGATCAGCGGCCGCGGGCGGCGTGGGTGATGTTGCCGGCAGGCGCGGTTACCGAGGCGACGGTGGCTGCGTTGGGTGGGTTGATGGCGCCGCAGGATATTTTGATCGATGGCGGCAATTCCAATTTCAAGGACGATGTGCGCCGGGCCAAGGAGTTGGCGGAAAGGGGCATTCGTTACATGGATGTCGGCACGTCTGGCGGGGTTTGGGGGTTGGAGCGTGGGTATTGTTTGATGATTGGCGGGGAGCGTACGGCGTTTGAGTTTCTCGATCCGATTTTCGCCGCGCTAGCGCCGGGGGCAGGGGATATTGTGCGTACTGAGGATCGAGGGACGCGTGATCCTCGGGTGGAGCAAGGGTATTTATATGCCGGGCCTTCGGGCGCCGGGCATTTCGTCAAGATGATCCATAATGGCATCGAGTATGGCATGATGCAGGCGTTTGCCGAGGGGTTCGATATTTTGCAGTCGCGCGGTTCGGACAAGTTGCCGGAGGGCGAGCGTTACGATTTCGATCTGGCCGATGTTGCCGAGGTGTGGCGGCGCGGCAGTGTGGTGACGTCGTGGCTGTTGGATTTGTCGGCGAGTGCGCTGGCTGGGGATGGCACGCTGGAGCATTTTTCCGGACATGTGGATGATTCCGGGGAGGGCCGTTGGACGATCGATGCGGCGGTGGAGCAGGCGGTGCCGGCGGATGTGCTGGCGGCGGCGTTGTTCGTGCGGTTTCGGTCGCGCCAGTCGCACACGTTTGCGGAGAAAATGCTGTCGGCGATGCGGCTTGGGTTTGGCGGCCATGTGGAGACGCCGAAAGCATGACGGTTGCGGTTGTGATGGGGGTTTCCGGCTGCGGCAAGACCACCATCGCGCAGGGGATTGCGGCGCAGTTGGGCTGGGCGATGCAGGAGGGGGATGCGCTGCATCCGCCCGCCAACGTCGCCAAGATGGCCGGCGGCACGCCGCTGAACGACGACGATCGCGCGCCCTGGTTGGCGAAAATCGCTGAGCGCATCGATGATTGGCGTGCCCGCGGGGTCAGCGGCGTGGTCACCTGTTCGGCGTTGAAGCGGGCGTATCGCGATATTCTGGTTGGTGGCCGGCGGGATGTTCGGATTGTTTATCTGCGCGGCGACAAGGCGGTGATTGCCGCCCGAATTGCCGCCCGGCGCGGCCATTTCATGCCGCCGGACCTGCTGGATAGCCAGTTTGCCACGTTGGCGCCGCCGGGCGCCGACGAGCATCCGATCGTGGTGCCGGTGGACCAGACCAGGGAAGCGATGATCGCCGAGGCGATTGCCGCGCTCAGATCGGGGTAGCTTCTGATAGGCGAAGCCATCTCGATCTGACAATTTGTTTGATCGGGCGATTCAGATTTGTGGCGACGCCACCACAAATCATCGCGCTCAGATGAAAAGTTTGGAGACCGCGTCGAAGGTTCGGTAAACCCCCCAGGCCAGCGGAATGCCGACGATCGCCCAGAGCAGGATGAATTTCACAGCCATTTCTATATTCCTTATTGCTCGATTTTACCGCGGAAATGGTGCTTGGGATCGACCGGCTGCATCAGATGGTTGCA
>JAYTQP010000292.1:0-3175 GCA_043746675.1 Rhodospirillales bacterium
GGGTAATCGGTGCTGAACAGGATCAGTTCGTCGGACTGCATATGGTCGAAAATCTTCAGCAGGCTGGTGCTATCAGGCGGCCCATCGACCGGTTGCAGCGACAGCCGGACGTTGCTGCGCACGATATCCGCCGGCGCCCGATCGACCCAGGGGATTTCCATCCGCAGCCCGCGCCAGAACTTGGTCAGCCGCCATAAATGCGCCGGCAGCCAGGTGAAGCCGCTTTCCAGCAGCACCACTTTCAGGGCGGGAAATTTGTTGAACACGCCCTCGCAGATCAGGCTGGTCAGCTGCGACTGAAACGCCTGCGCCTGGCTGACGTAATCCTCGGTGTAATAGGTCGGCCAGCCCACCGAGGTCGGCGGGTTGTGGTAGGCTGAGCCGGCATGGATGCCGATCGCCAGCCCGTGCTTTTCGGCCGCGCGGTAGATCGGCCAGAGCTGCCGCTTGCCCAGCGGCATATCGCCGGACACCAGCATCAGCACCTGCACGAAGCGCCGGTCATGCGCCCAGCGTTCGATTTCATCGACCGCCAGTTCCGGGCTTTGCGCGGCGACGATGATGGAGGCCCGCAGCCGGGGCTCGCGGTCCAGCCATTCCCGCGCCATCCAGCGGTTCACCGCGGTCGCGTAGGCCGCCGCCATGTCCTCGCTGAACAGCAACTGCACGCCGTAGAGGCAGTTGGCGATGGCGACCGAGGTTTGAAACGGATCGAGCACATCCCGCCGAATTTGCGCCAGCGTGCTCGCCGGCACGCTGCCATCGGCCGGGCGCCAGTCCGGCCGGCAGGTTAGCGGCGCGTTGGCGGGGTAGGCGATCGAAGCGAGATCGTCGATCCCGCGCACGACAACCTGCTCGCGCCAGGGTTCGTCCATGTAGGGCAGCAGCGCCGCGAGGTTGGGCACCGCTGGATGGATGTCGCAATCGATGGCGCCGGGGGCGATGGATGCGGTCACGTGAATGTCTCCCGCCGCGCAGGTTAGACCTGTCCGACTGGTCCCGCTAGTGGTCCGATCCCAACGGGCACTTCAGCCCGTTGGGTGAATCGGCCCACAAAATCAACCTAGTGCTGCGACTCATTCGGTACTATCCGAATGAGTCGAAGCACTAGAGGAATGATTTCGATCGGCGGCGCGCCCGGTCAGGTGGGGAAACCGTAGAGCGCGGCTGGGTTTTCGACCAGGATGCGGTGGCGGGCCGCGGCATCCGGCACGGCCGTGCCGAGCAGGCCGAGCAGGGCCAGATTATCATGCGGCAGATAAATCACCGGCAGCGGTGCGCCGGCGAGGTGCGGGCCGATATGCGGCCAATCGGTGCCCCAGACCGCGCGCGCCGGATTGGCGGCGACAAGTGCGGCGATCACCGGCACGGCATCCCTAAATCCCGCCGCCTGGCGGGAAACCCGATTGGCGCCGGACAGCTTCACCCAGGCGATGCCGTCGGCCAGCAGCCGCAGCAGCGCATCGAAGCCGGGACGGGTGGCGGCCAGCATGCCATCGGTGGCACCCATATGGTCCACCACGACGGGCACGCCGAGATCGGCCAGCGCCGGGGCGAGGGCGGTGAAGAGTTCTGGGCGCGCGTAGAGTTGCAGGTGCCAGCCGAGCGGCGCGATGCGTGCGGCGGCTGCGCGCAGTTGCGCGATGGCGGCGGGCGGATCGGGGATGCCGTTGCTGACCAGGTTGAGCCGCACGCCGCGCACGCCGAGGGCGGCCATTGCGGCGAGTTCGGCCGCCGGTGTTGCGGCATCGATCACCGCGACGCCGCGGCTGGACGGGCCGCGCGCAAGCAGCGCATCGCGCATGCAGCGATTGTCGGTGCCGTAGGCGCTGGGCTGCACGAACACCACCCGGGCGAACCCCATCCGGGCGGCTTCGGCGTTGTAGTGGTCCAGCCCCATCGGCATTGGGTTATAGGCGCGCCAGGCGGCCGGGGGGTAGCGAGCGGGGTCGCCGAAGATGTGCATGTGGCAG
This sequence comes from Rhodospirillales bacterium, assembly GCA_043746675.1. GTDB lineage: Bacteria > Pseudomonadota > Alphaproteobacteria > Acetobacterales > Acetobacteraceae > CAITOL01. Next base: position 1,974 of record JAYTQP010000292.1, read on the forward strand.
TCGCAGGCCAGCGGTGGCACAGCAAATCCAGGATCGGTCATTGCGGCAAGCCTCCCAGTGAGTGCCTATAGCAGGCAATCGCGATCTGCGGCATGTTACCGGCGCGACGAAACGACCAAGGGAGCGCCCGTCATGGATGATGGTTCCTTCAGCCCGCTGTTGCGCGTGCCATCCGTCCGCGATCGGGTTTCCGACGCCGAATGGCAGGCGCGGGTGACGCTGGCGGCGGCCTATCGGCTTTGCGACCATTTCGGCATGACCGACATGATCGCGACCCATCTTTCGATGCGGGTGCCCGGTACGCACGACCAGTTCCTGCTGATCGCGCACGGGCTGCTGTTCGGGGAGGTTACCGCGTCCTCGCTGTTGAAAGTCGATGTTGACGGCACCGTGCTGTTGCAGCCCGAGTTCGGCCCGGACTTGCCGGATTATAATCTGCAACCGGCCGCCTTCGTTATTCATAGTGCGATTTATCGCGCCCGGGCGGACGTGCAGGCGGCGATCCATACCCATACCACCGCCGGCATTGCGGTTTCGGCGCTGCAATGCGGGCTGCTGCCGCTGACCCAGACCGCGCATCGCTTCATCGGCCGCATCGCCTACCATGATTTCAACGGGCCGGAGCGCGATGTGGCGGAGCGCGAACATATCGCCGCCCATCTCGGGCAGTATCAGGTGATGATCATGCGCAATCACGGTCTGCTGACGGTGGGGCGCAGCATGCCGGAGGCGTTTAACACTATGTTCGCGCTGGAACGCGCCTGCCAGGCGCAGGTGGCGGCGATGGCCTGCAACACGCCGCTGAACGCGATGACGCAGGCGGTGATCGACAAATCGGTGGCGATGTATGCGCCGAGCGCGACGCGCCCGTACGGCGACAAAGAATGGCCGGGGTTGCTGCGGCTGCTCGATCGCAAGGATGCCAGTTATCGCGATTAGGGCGGGGCAAGTTTTGGCAGCACGGACGTATCATCAGGACTTTGTTTCGAAGGAGTATTTCTCATGTCGCGTATGGTTTTCGTTGTGTTGCTCGCTTCCTTGGCCGCTGCGCCGTTGGCGCGGGCGCAGACCCCGCCGTCGCATGCAGCGATGCCCGGCATGGCCACGGACGCACCATCCAGCAAGGCCTACGCCGCCGCCATGGCGCGGATGGATCACAACATGATGATCCCCTACACCGGTGATGCCGATCGCGATTTCGT
>JAYTQP010000293.1:0-2807 GCA_043746675.1 Rhodospirillales bacterium
CCGCGCACGAAGCCGGGTGGCTCGGGGAATTTCACCTCCGGCGGCGCATCGGCGACCACGGTGATATCCCAGCCGGCCAAGGTGTGGCCGGCGACCTGCACCGTTACCCGGCCATTGGCGTTCAGGGCGGCGTCGGCCTGGAAACTGGTTTTGTCGAGCGCCCGGAAATCCTGGGTGGCACCGGGGAGCAGCAATTGCGGCGGGGCGTCGGCGGCGGTCAGGTTGACGCGGAGCTGGCTGCCGGCCGGAACGCTGGCGGGGCCGCTGTCCGGCTTGAGGAAGATCGGCGCCATGGCGGCATAGGCGGGCGGGGTGATCCAGGCCTGGATCTGCACCGCCGGTCCGGCGGCAGCGAGGCCAGGGGCGGGGTGCAGCGCGCGCCCGAGCCGGCCTCCGGCCTGTTCGCCGGCAATCGTTAGGCTGGCGACCAGCGCGATCAGCAGCGCCGCGCGCAACGCCCAGCGGTCGCGGGCGGCCAGACCAGGGCGCGGCGCGCCCACCCGCAGTCGCTGGATTTGCGCCGCAGCGCGGGTTAGGTGGGCGGCCCACAGCGTCGGCGCGCCGGAAACCGCGGCCTGATCGGCAATTGCCGCCAGCGGCCGGTGGCGCAGGCCGGACGCCTGTTCCAGCCGGCGGTCGGCGGCGGCACGGTCGGGCAGACGAAACTGCCGCACTGCCTGCACCAGGGCGCCGAGCAGCAGCAGCGCGAAGGCAATCAGCAAGGCCAGATGCAGCACCGCCGGCAGCCGGCGCGGCAGATCGAGCAGCGCCAGCACGACAAACCCGCCTGCGACCCCGAACATTGGCCAAAGCGCCGGCCAAAGCCGCTCGAACCCGAGCACCAGCCGGGCCGCGAAGCGCCAGCGCTGCAGGCGGTTGAGCAGCGGGATGACGGCGGCGTCGGGCTGCTCGGGCAGGATCACGGCATCAGTTCCAGTCCGCGGGCTGGCTGAAATCCGGCATTTTTTCGTGTTCCCACAGGCTGGCGTGGGATTGGCGCGGGCGGATTTCGGTCCAGCGGTCGCCATCGACCATGGCGATCGGCGCCGCCGGGCGGGCGTTGTAGGTCGAACTCATCACCGCGCCATAGGCGCCGGCATCGAGGATGGCGACCAGGGCGCCGGCCTGCATCGTCGGCAACGCGCGATCGCGGGCGAAGGTGTCGCCGGTTTCGCAGACCGGACCGACGATATCGCAGCGGCGCACCGGCGCCTGCGCATCGATCGGGGAGAGTGGGACGATGGCGTGGTAGGCATCGTACAGCGCCGGGCGGATCAGGTCGTTCATCGCCGCGTCCAGCACCACGAAGCGCCCCCCCGCGCCTGGACCGGAGCCTTTGGTCAGCACCACTTGCGCGAGCAGCACGCCGGCCGGCCCGACCAGCCAGCGGCCCGGCTCGATCATCAATTTCAGCCCGAGATTGCCCAGGGTTGCGCGCAGCACGCCGGCAAAGCCGGTGGGGGAGGCGCCGGGTTCGTCGCGATAGCCGATGCCGATGCCGCCGCCGCAATCGAGACGCTCGACCGCGAGGCCGCGTTCGCGCAGGCCGCGCACCAGGTCGGCGGCGCGCTGGTAGGCGGCGCGGTAGGGCGCCAGGGTGAGGATCTGGCTGCCGATATGCAGCGCCAGCCCGACCGGCGCGATCCCCGGCAGGCTGGCGGCATGGGCGTAGAGGTCGGCGGCCTCATCGAAGGGGATACCGAATTTATTATCCGCCTTGCCGGTGGTGATCTTGGCGTGGGTGCCGGCATCGACATCGGGGTTGATCCGCAGCGCGACTTTCATCGTGCGGCCCATGCCGCTTGCCACCGCCGACAGGGTTTCCAGTTCGGCCGCGCTTTCGATATTGACCTGGGCGATGTTTTCGCTGACCGCGAGGCGCAGTTCGCGCAGGGTTTTGCCGACGCCGGAAAACACGATGTGATCGGCCGGAATGCCGGCCTGCCGGGCGCGCAGCAATTCGCCCTCGCTGACCACATCGGCGCCGGCGCCGCCTTCGCCGAACACAAGCAGCACCGCCAGATGGTCGTTCGCCTTGACCGCGTAATGCACGGTCGCCCCCAGCCCGCCGAGCGCGGTCTGCAAGCTACGCAGGCGGGCGCGCATGGTGCCGGCGGAGTAGACCCAGCAGGGCGTGCCGAGGCAGGCGGCGATGCGTGCCAGCGGCACCGCTTCGAGCATCAGGCCGGCGTGGGCATCCATTCGCAGATGCGGGCGCGCGGCAATCAGGTCCTGGGTGGAAGGGTCGGGTTGGTTCAGGGCATATGCGGGTTCGGCCATCAAGGAAGCTTACGGCAAGCGCGCCGTAGGCTCAACTGAAAGCCGGGCTAGATCTTCGATTCGATCCAGGCCTTGAGCGCGCTTTTCGGGCGCGCGCCAACCAGCGTGTCGACCGGCTTGCCGTCCTTGAACAAGATCAGGGTCGGGATGCCGCGCACCGCGAACTGGTTCGGGGTCATCGGGTTTTCGTCGATATTAACCTTGACGATGGTGATCCGCCCGGCCAGTTCGGCGCCGATATCTTCCAGCGCCGGGCCGATCGCCTTGCACGGGCCGCACCATTCCGCCCAGAAATCCACCAGCACCGGCCCGGAGGCGGACAGCACGTCGGTTTTGAAGCTGGCATCGGAAACCGGGATGGTGTTGGCGCTCATGGCACGGGGTCTTTCGGGTTAAGATGCAAAGGAGAATGGTGCGGGTGGGCGCGCCGATCAAGCGGCAAGTGTCGCGCCGGGGGCATGGCGGTCCAGTAAGGTTTCGGGGAGGAGCGTCACACCGGGGCCGGAGGTCCAGACCAGCGCCGCCAG
>JAYTQP010000294.1:0-6359 GCA_043746675.1 Rhodospirillales bacterium
GCGCCGATGTTGATTGCCCCGGCGCAGGCGCGCGGCACACCGGACAGTTTTGCCGATTTGGCGGAGCGGTTGGCCCCTGGGGTGGTCAACATCGCCACCACGCAGACCATCAAGTCGCGCAATGACGGGCGCGGGCCGCAGGGGGCGGCGCCGAACTTCGACGAGTTTTTCCGCAATTTCATGGAGCGCAACCATCCCGGTGGGCCGAACGGCGCCCCGGCGCCGACGCCGCGCAAGATGCAAAGTTTGGGGTCCGGTTTCATCATCGACCCCTCCGGCATTGTGGTCACCAACAACCACGTGATCGATGGCGCCGACGAAATCACCGTCACCACGCATGACGGGGTGAGCATGAAGGCCAAGCTGATCGGGCGGGACGCGAAGAGCGACGTTGCGGTGTTGCAGGTCACGCCGGACAAGCCGCTGCCATCAGTGCCCTTCGGCGACAGCGACAAGGCGCGGGTGGGCGACTGGGTGCTGGCGATCGGCAACCCGTTCGGTCTGGGCGGATCGGTGACGGCGGGGATTGTATCCGCCCGCGGCCGCAACATCGACAGCGGCCCGTACGACAATTTCATCCAGACCGATGCCGCCATCAACCACGGCAATTCCGGCGGCCCGCTGTTCAACATGGCTGGCGAGGTGATCGGCATCAACACCGCGATTTATTCCCCCAGCGGCGGTTCGGTCGGGATCGGGTTTTCGGTGCCCTCCAACATGGCGAAATCCGTGGTGGCGCAGTTACGCGCCTTCGGCCACGCCCGGCGCGGCTGGCTCGGGGTGCAGATCCAGACGGTAACCCCGGAAATCGCCGAGAGTCTCGGGATGAAGGACGCCACTGGCGCGATGGTGGCCGGCGTAACCGCCGGCGGGCCGGCCGAAACCGCCAAGCTGCGCGGCGGCGATGTAATCCTGACCTTCGACGGCCACGATATCAAGGAACTCAAGGCGCTGCCGCGGGTGGTCGCGGAAGCCGGGATCGGCAAGACCGTGCCGGTGGTGGTATGGCGCGATGGCAAGCAGGTTACCATCGATGTGGTGGTGGGCGAACTGCCCGATGATGTGAAACTGGCCTCGGCCGGCAAGCCGGCGCCGTCATCCCCGCCCGAAATTTCATCCCTCGGCCTGAAACTCGCCGCGATCACGCCGGAGATGCGCACCCGCTTCCAGTTGGGCGACGACCAGAAGGGCGTCGTGATCACCGATGTCACCCAGGGCACGCCCGGCGCCGACAAGGGCCTGAAAGCTGGGGACGTTGTTGTCGAGGTCCAGCAGGAAGCGGTCACTACCCCGGCCGACGTGCACGCGCGGGTGGAAAAGCTGCGCAAGAACGGCCGCAAATCAGTGCTGTTGCTGGTGCAGACCGCGGATGGCCAACATTGGGTGCCGCTATCGCTGCAAGCCAACCCGAACCGCGCGCCCGGGTAGCGGGCGCCGCGTCAGCTTTCTTTACAGTTCAGGTCGGCGCTGCCGGTCGAACCTGCCCCTGACACCAAAACGGCGCCTTAACGGCGCCGTTTCTGCATTCAAGCCCGACACACCCCGTCAGGAACGCGGCCGGCGGCGTTTCACCAGTCCGAGGCCGAGCAGCCCGGTGCCGAGAATGGCCAGCGTCATCGGCTCCGGCACGGCGACCGACGCGCCATAGGTGATCGCAATGTTCCCCAAAACCGCCGAGGCATTGGATAGCGCGATGAAGGAAATATTCGGCGTCGCGTTCAGGAACCCGAACACCCTCCCTTGGTTCACGCCCGTGGCGAAGCCAGGGGTGCTGAACGATATTGCACTATCCGATCCCAGCACGCTGGTGTCTTGGGCGAGCGCCGAGATCGTGGGGGCAGAGCCAGAATTCGGGTTGTAGTTCAACAGGGCCGAGAAACCAGCGATTGGATGCGAGAAATACAAATAAACCGTATCGGTTCGGAAAATTGCGTTGGCGTCGGAGTTCACCCCGAGATACCGAATGCTCCCATCCCAACTGCCATTTCCGCCCAGGCTCACTGTGCTGCCGCCGGCGAAATAGGAGCCGCCATTTGCCGGGGTCGAATTGCCGAGGCCATCAAGCGGGTAATACCCCAGAGCTGCGTTCAGTGCCGCGGCGTGGACCGGGTTGAGGTTTCCGTTCGTCGTGCCCCAGGTCATTGCCTGCGTAACCGCACCCGTCGTCTGCGCGAAGTTTTGGTCGACGCTCCCGAGATACCCTGCGCTGGCGAAGGCAAGCTGCGCGTTTGAGAGCAGCGGCGGGGTATAGGCCAAGTTGATATTGTAGGTTTGCAGATGAACGCCCGGCGTCCCGTTCTTCGTCCCAAGGAACACAGCAGTGTCGGTCACCCCGGTCGAAGGCGTGATCTCGACTGCCAAAGCTACCGGAACGACCGAAAATGCGGCCATCGCGGCACCTGCCAGCAATGCGTTCAGCTTGGAAACTCGGCTCATTGGCCATCACCCTTCTAAAACAGTCCACCATGATCGCTCACGGTCACGTAATTGCCGAACGCAAATTGCTCTTGCGCCGAACATGCAAACTCCGTGCCGAAGCCATAACACACTCATAAAAAACACTCTATAATTCATCCCGGATTGAAAGCAGGAAAAAGTGTAAACTTTCCCGACGGCGCTCGTCCCGCAATCGCGGTTCCGGCGAAACCCAAATCCGCCGGCAAATTCACCCCATTCGCCGCAACCGATCCGGATTGCCGCGCAAGGTCGCGCGCTGACCGGCACACTCAAATGATCCCGCCGTTGTCGGCTTTCGGCACAGCGCGCCGCCAACAGCCATCATCAACGCGCTCGAAATGGCCATCCCGACACGCCCTCAAGCTGCCACCACGTAGGGCGGATGCAATCCGCCGCTTGCGGCCGGCCATCTCACGCCTCCCCGCTCATGTCATTGCGAGCGCAGCGCGGCAATCCACCAGAATCGCACCAAACGCCGACGGGTTGCCCTGGACTGCGATGGTTTCGCTTCACAGTGACGAAGCCATATCGCAGCACTTTCCAGGGTCCCCACCGAACGAGGCGTGACGTTCAAAAAAAACTGCAATCTTAGAAAAAAAGCATTTTCGATGCGATAGGCTCACATCTCCAGTTGACGGCAACGACTGCCTCATGCCATTAAAGAACTATAAATTTTCGTGTAATGCGTGCCGCCCGTTCATCCGTCGCGCGGAAACTGATAACTTTGACAGGGATTACCCGATGACCATAACATGGATCGGCGTCAGCGGAAGTTGGACCACAGCGAGCAACTGGTCCGGGAACGCCGCGCCGATCATCACCGACGACGTTTTATTTAGCAACACCGCGGGACCGACGAGTATTGCGACACTCGATGTCAGCGGGCTGATTGCGAACTCCGTCACTATCGTGGCGACAGCGGGCAGCCAAATTGCGCTATTTGCCGGCGGTTCACTTGCGGTCACCAACAATGTTTCTTTGAGTTCAGCTAGCAACACAAAGTTTGCTCTGATCTCCGGCGTCGGCGCGCTGCAAGTTGGCGGCACCGTGATCGGGACGGGCACGATTTCGGCGAATGGTGGATCGCTCGGTGTGACCGGTTCCATCGTCGCCGCCGCTGCCGGGGCAACAACGGGTGTCGCGCTGGCGGCTAGTGGCACCAGCGGGTTGTTGACCCTTAACCTGCGCGGAACCGGCAATCAGGTGCGGGCGCTTGCGATCGCAGGCACTGGTTCGGTCATCAAGCTGAGCGCCGGATCGCTTTCGGTCACCGGAACCGGCGCCTACACCGGCAATTCGATAACCACACCGGGGACGATCATCGACGGCGGTATCCAGGTCGCCGGCGGAACGCTGCAAATCGCGACCGGCGTAACGCTCGCCAACACCGCGTCCATCTCGGTCACCAGTGGTTCGCTCGACCTTGAAGGTGGCGGCGTGCTCGGCGGTCTCGGTGTCATCCTGAGCGACACCGCTGGCGTCGCGATGACGGTTGGCGGCGTCGCGCTCGCGACCGGCGGCACAATTTCATTCGCCGGTATCGCCAATGGCGCGCAGTTGAAAGACACCGTAGCCGGCGGCGGTTTGGCGAATGTTCTCATCGCCGGCTTCGGCGGCAGCGACCGGATCGACATCGCCAACGCGGCAACGGTCACCAACACCATCGGCAACACGTGGGTCGTCAAGGATAGTGGCGGCGTGACGCTCGACACCTTGGTTTTCACCACCGCGCAAGCCCTCTCAGTGGTCGGTTCCGGCTCGAGTGCGGCGGTTGCCTGCTATCTCGCCGGCACGCATGTGCAGACCCTGGCCGGCGCGGTCGCGGTGGAAGATCTGCGCATCGGCGATCTGGTTGCAACCGCCACCGGCCCGCAGCCAATCCGCTGGATCGGCACCCGCGCCTATCTCGCCACCCTCATCAACCAGCATCATCGCGACGCGCTGATGCCGATCCGTTTCAGCGCCGGCAGCCTTGGCGGCCATATTCCGGCCCGCGACCTGTTCGTCTCGCCGGAACACATGATGGTGCTGGATGGCGCTCTGGTTGCCGCCCATAATCTGCTGAACGGCACCACCATCACCCGCGCCACCAATATCGACGTGATCAGGTATTTCCACATCGAACTGCCCACCCATGCAATTATGTTCGCCGAAGGTGCGGCGGCCGAAAGCTACCTCGATACCGGCAACCGCAACATGTTCAGCAACGTGCTTGAATATGCCGAACGCGGCCTGCCCGTCGGCGATGCCACCCCGTGCCTGCCGATCGTAAGCGAAGGGCCGGCCTTGGCTGCGATCCGTGCCGGCCTCGCCGCCCGCGCCGAAGCGTGCGGCTTCGGCCACACCGCCGACGCCGATCTGCACCTGCTGGTTGATGGCGTCGCGGTCTACCCGACCGCGGTCGATCGTGGCACCAGCCGCTTCGAAATCGCCGGGCCGAGCCTGGATGTGCGGATCGTCTCGCGCAGCGCGGTGCCGGCGGAATCCGACCCGGCCTCGGGCGACCGCCGCCGCCTCGGCGTCGCCATCGCCGGACTGGCGATCACCGGTGGCGGTCTCGCGCTCGACCTGCTGGCCAACGAACCGCGACTGGCGGATGGCTTCCATGCCGTCGAAAGCAACCACCGCTGGACCGATGGCAACGCCGCCGTGCCGGCCGCGCTGCTCGGGCTGATGTCCGGTCCCTTCATCCTGGACGTGCGGATAGCCGGAACCGAAATGCGTTACCCGGTTGACGTGCGTTCCGAAATCGTCACCCTGGCGTCGGCCCGAAAGGCCGCCCTGGCGCCGCACCAGAAGATCGCTTAGCCGTCGATTGCCGTAATCACCGCGACCGCAGTCGCGGAAAAGGCTTGGGTTGTTGGACCAGCAGGAAATAAACGGCCCTATCTCCGCGACCGCAGCGGACGATACGGCCGTTTTTTTTGTGCCCACCGCCGGCCGAATGCCGCCCGCATTCGGCGCCGACACCCGCATCGCAGCGCCCGGCGGCACCCAGACCATCGCCGCGTTTGCCGCCGGGGACCGCATTACGAACGCTGGTCAGTCCGCCGCCACCATCGGCTGGATCGCCCAGCGCCACCTTCGCGCCGACCTGCTCCATCCCTCCGATGCCGCCACTTCCCTGCCGATATGCATTGCCGCGGCGGCCCTGGCACCGGGAATGCCGCAGCGCGATTTATATCTGTCCCCGGCGTGCTTGCTCCATTTGCAAGGTGCCCTCTATCCCGCCGGCAGCCTTGTCAACGACATCACCATTACCCAGCCGCAGCGTAACGATACGGTGGCCTATTGGCAGCTTCTCGCCGATGGCGCGCTGCTGACGGCGGAAGGCGTGCCGGTCGCCAGTCTGGACGATCTCGGTTGGATCAACGCCTTTGGCAATGCCAGCACCGCCCCCGCCACCCCAACCCTGCCACCGCCGCACCCGCGCGCAACCGCCACCATGATCGCCGCGATGCGGGCCTTGCTGACCAAGCGGGCAACCATGCTGGCGCAATCCCCAACCGATGACCCTGCCCCGCTTCTATGGCTGGAAGGCCGGCTGCTGCACCCGACCCAGCCTGCCGCCGGGATCTATCATTTCGCTGTCACCGACGCACCGGCCAACATCCGGCTGCTTTCGCGCACCGTGATCCCGGCCGAAATGCCCGGCGGCGGGCCGGATAAGCGACGCCTGGGCCTGTGCCTGATCGGCATGACCTTGCGCAGCCCGCAAATGACGCTCGACATCCAACCCGCCAGCGGCCAACTCGTAGATGGTTTCTATCCCATTGAAAACGAAGGCGATCCAGCCTGGACCGACGGCTTCGCGCTGTTGCCGCCGCAATTTCGCGCCCTGATCGGCCCGGATTTCACGCTGGAGATTCGGCTCGTGGCGACCCCGCTGCGGTTCTCGCAGG
>JAYTQP010000295.1:0-2304 GCA_043746675.1 Rhodospirillales bacterium
TGGTGGTGGCCGTGCCTGATGATGTTCGGCCCGCCGGATTCCAACTCCACCCACTCCGACACCTCCATGCTATGGAAGATCAAGCGCTTTTCCAATGACGGGCTGCGGCAGAAATTCGTCGACGCCACCGTGCCGCAGGCGCAGTTCATCGGGCTTGCCATGCCGGACCCGGATTTGCGCTTCAACCAAGCCACCGGGCACTGGGATTTCGGCGAAATCGACTGGGCCGAATTCAAGCGCGTGGTCGCCGGCGACGGGCCGTGCAACCGCGAACGGCTGGAAGCCCGCCAGCTTGCCCACGCAGAAGGCGCCTGGGTGCGCGATGCCGCGCTCGCCTTCGCCGCCAAACGGCGCGACCGGAAACACGCCGCATGAGCACGCCCGCGATTCCGCTGTGGGAGGTTTTCATTCGCAGCCGCAACGGCCTGTCGCACCGCCATGTCGGCTCGGTGCACGCCGCCGATGCCACCATGGCGTTGCAGGCGGCCCGCGATGTTTACACGCGGCGCGGCGAGGGCCTGTCGATCTGGGTGGTGCCGTCGGCCGCCATCACCGCCTCCGACCCCGCCGACAAGGACATGCTGTTCGAACCGGCCGCCTCGAAAATCTACCGCCACCCCACCTTCTACGACATCCCCGACGACGTGGGGCATATGTGACCCCCCCCTATTTAGAAGATGCGGCCCTGATGGCGCTCGCGCTGCGCCGCGCCGACGACGCGCTGGTGCTCGGCCATCGCCTGTCCGAATGGACCGGCCATGCACCGATGCTGGAGGAGGAGTTGGCGCTCGCCAATCTGGCGCTCGACCTGATCGGGCAGGCCCGCGCGCTTTACGCGCTGGCCGCCGAACTGGAAGGCGGCGACCGCGATGAGGACGCGCTGGCCTATCTGCGCACCGAACGCGAATATAGCAATCTGCTGCTGCTCGAACTGCCGAAGGGCGATTTTGCCGTCACCATCGTCCGGCAGTTCCTCTATGCAAGTTTCGCCGACCGCTGGTGGCGCGCCGGCATCGCCTCGGTCGAACCCCGCCTTGCCGCCATCGCCGCCAAAGCCGAAAAGGAAACCGCCTACCATGTCCGCCACAGCGCCGAATGGCTGATACGCCTCGGCGACGGCACCACGGAAAGCCATGCCCGCGCGCAGGCCGCGCTCGATCGGCTCTGGCCCTTCACCGGCGAAATGTTCGAACCCGAGGACGCCGATCTGGTCGCCGCCGGCATCTGCATCGATCCGCCCAGCCTGCGCGCCGCCTGGAACCGCGATGTCGACGCTGTGCTGGCCGAAGCCACCCTGCAACGCCCGCGCGAGGGCTGGATGCAAACCGGCGGCCGCCAGGGCCGGCACAGCGAACATCTCGGCCACATGTTGGCGGAAATGCAGCATCTGCAACGCACCTATCCCGGTGCCAAGTGGTAGCGCGCGAAATGGTAGTGGGCGACCTGCGCGATCGCGCCTGGCAAGCCGCCGCCCAGGTGGTCGATCCGGAAATCCCGGTGCTGACCATCGAAGACCTCGGCGTGCTGCGCAGCGTAACGCTCGCGGATGGCATCGTCGAGGTCGCCATCACCCCAACCTATTCGGGATGCCCGGCGATGGGCGTGATCGGGCTGGAGGTGGAACTTGCTTTGGCCCGCGCCGACATCGCGCCGGCAAAAGTCGTTACGGTCCTGTCGCCGGCGTGGACCACCGACTGGCTCACCGAAAACGGCCGCCGGAAACTGCTGGAATACGGCATCGCCCCGCCGCCCAACGGCGTCCGGCGCGCCTTGTTCGGCGACCCCAGCATCGCCTGTCCGCGCTGTGCCTCGGATGACACCGAAAAACTGTCCGAATTCGGCTCTACCGCGTGCAAAGCCCTCTGGCGCTGCCGTTGCTGCGCTGAACCGTTTGATTTGTTCAAATGCCATTAGGAAGCAGTTCTTTTTTGGAAAAAAGAACCAAAAAACTTTTTCAATTTGGATTCGGCGTATGACCGCGCCGTTTTATTCCTTGCGGGTCGCGGTGATCGCGCGGGAAACCGATGATTGCGTTTCCGTGCGGTTCGATGTTCCGGCAGCATTGAAAGATACCTTTGCGTTCCGGCCGGGTCAGTATCTGACCCTGCGCACGCTGCGGAACGGCGCCGAACTGCGGCGCGCCTACTCGATCTGCGCCGGGCTGGACGACGGCGAACTGCGCGTCGCCATCAAGCATGGCGATCCCGGCGGGTTTTCCGAATGGGCCAATACCACCCTCGCGGCCGACGATTTGCTCGACGTGATGCCGCCGGAAGGTCGTTTCGGTCTGCAACCGGACCCGGC
>JAYTQP010000296.1:0-5656 GCA_043746675.1 Rhodospirillales bacterium
GCGTGCAAACCGCCCACCTTATGGACGACGACGTTGGCTTGCAGGTGCAAGGCCCCGCATTCTGCAAGTCTCTAGCACGTTATTATGGTTTCATATTCAACCAAAACACGTTGTAAAGAGGGCATTGTTGGCTGACACAGCGGTGGCGCTGATATTGGTTGGCTGCCGGCAGATTTCTGCATTTACTCTGTTTGATTGGGATCCTGAAAAACGTGGCCTCTCGGATTGGTCACTGGGAGGCGCCGCCGTGGCAGTCTAGGGCAACCCATCGGGGGCAACCCATCGGGGGCAACCCATCGGGCTTTGGTGCGGTTCCCCTGGATCGCCACGGCTTCGCCTCGCGATGCTCAGAGAAGGTGGGGAAATTGTGCACCAAACGACAGAGGAATGACGGGTATGCAAAACGTAATGAACAAGTGAGTTGATGACGGCGAGGGGCGGGGAGGGGGGGCGGGGGGTGGGGGATTGATGTGAGTTGATTGCCACGCTGGCGCCGGGGGCAGCGCAAATCGCCGATGTATTTCCGCAACACGTCGCCGTGGCGGCCTGATCGCCGCCACGGCTTCGGGTTCAGACCACGCTCAGGCGCACATCGATATTGCCGCGGGTGGCGTTTGAGTAAGGGCACACCAAATGTGCTTTGGCGACCAGCGCCTCGGCTTCGGCCTTGTCCATGCCGGGAATGGCGACGGCGAGATCGACCTCGATGCCGAAACCGCCGGGAATTTGGCCGATGCCGACGGTGCCGGTGATGTTGGTGGTCGGCGGCAGCGCCACTTTCTCCCGCCCGGCGACGAATTTTAGCGCGCCAAGAAAGCAGGCGCTGTAGCCGGCGGCGAACAACTGCTCCGGGTTGGTGCCAAGCGCGCCGTCGCCGCCGAGTGCCTTCGGCGTGGTCAGGGTTACATCCAGCACCTTGTCGCTGGAAATCGCATGGCCCGCGCGGCCGCCGGTGGCGTTGGCGGTGGCGCGGTAGAGAATTTTTTCGACGGACATGATCGACCTCATGGTTGGAGCGGCGTCTGGTAAGGGTCAGCCGATGCGCCGGGGCGGCTGATTATCGTGCACGAATAAATCGCAGGCGAAGTATTTGGGTAAAACTTAATGCCGAAACAGCGCGCCGCGCAGCAGCAGCAGTTTCTCCCGCAGGGCGACGATTTCGGGCAGCGGCATTTCCATCCGCGCCAGCAGGTCGCAGGGGATTTGCCCGGCCTGGACACGCAATGCAACGCCGGTCTGGGTCAGGGTTATCATCACCTGGCGTTCGTCCTTCGCCGAGCGCTCCCGGCGCAGCAGGCCGATGGCTTCGAGGCGTTTCAGCAGCGGGGTGATGGTGGGCGAATCGAGAAACAGCCGCACGCCGATTTCGCCCACCGCCAGCCCGTCGTTCTCCCACAGCACCAGCATCACCAGATATTGCGGGTAGGTCAGGCCGATCCGGCGCAGCACGTCGCGATAAACCTTGTTGACCCCGAGCATGGTCGAATACAGCGCGAAGCAGAGCTGATCTTCCAGTTTCAGCGTAAATGCGGGTTGCCTTTTCATGGTGGCAATTTACTTCGGGCGCGAATTAATTGCAAGCGAATGATTTTTTGCGCCGTGTAAGCCCGCTCTGGCCTCGGTTCCAATGCTTCGGTATGATGACTGCCAGCGTGGAGCCAGGGCGAAAGCCGGGATGCGCAGCAAGGATACCGACGATATGGCCGGCAGTGTGAACAAGGTGATCCTGGTGGGAAATCTGGGCAAAGACCCGGAAGTTCGCTCCACCCAGGATGGCTCGAAGATCGTCAATTTCACCATGGCGACCTCGGAGACCTGGAACGACCGCGCATCCGGCGAGCGTAAAGAAAAGACCGAGTGGCACCGGATCGTGGTGTTCAACGACCGTATCGGCGATGTGGTTGAAAAATACTGCAAGAAAGGCACCAAGGTGTATGTCGAGGGGGCGCTGCAAACCCGCAAATGGACCGACCAGTCGGGCCAGGAAAAATTCACCACCGAGATTGTGATTGGCCGCTTCAAGGGTGAGCTAACGCTGCTCGATGCGCGCAATGCCGGCGAAGGCGGTGGCGACTCTGCGCCGCGCGAGCGGGCCCCGGCAGCCCGCGCCCCGGCCGCCCGTGGCGCCAATCCGTCCTGGGATGCGCCGAAACCATCGAGCGACCTGGATGACGATATCCCGTTCTGATGGGTTTTCGCCGTCCCGCCTGTCGCATCCGCCTGTCCCAGTCATAATCCAGAATCGAGATCGAGTTGAGCGACACGCCCACCGACCCGCCTGACGGCGGCTCGCCCATCCTGCCCCCGTCACCGGCGCCGCAGAGCACGGTTATCCTCGAAGATGAGATGCGGCGGTCCTACCTCGACTACGCCATGTCCGTCATCGTCAGCCGCGCGCTGCCCGATGCCCGCGACGGGCTGAAGCCGGTGCATCGCCGCATCATCTATGCGATGCAGGAAAGCGGCTACACGCACGATAAGCCGTATCGCAAATGCGCCCGCGTGGTCGGCGACGTGATGGGCAAATACCATCCGCACGGCGATAGCTCGATCTACGACGCCATGGTGCGGATGGCGCAGTCCTTCTCGATGCGGGTGATGCTGATCGACGGACAGGGCAATTTCGGCTCGATCGACGGCGATAAGCCGGCGGCAATGCGCTACACCGAATCGCGCCTGGCCCGCTCGGCGAGCTACCTGATTGCCGACATCGACCGCGACACGGTGGATTTTCAGGCCAACTACGACGAGAGCGAGCACGAACCCAAGGTTCTGCCGGCCACCTTCCCGAACCTGATGATCAACGGCGCCGGCGGCATCGCGGTCGGGATGGCGACCAACATCCCGCCGCACAATCCCGGCGAAATCATCGACGCCACCCTGGCCATCATCGCCAATCCGGACATCGGCCTGGAAGAACTGATGACGATCGTGCCGGGGCCGGATTTCCCCACCGGCGGCATCATCATCGGCCGCTCGGGCATTCGTTCCGGCTTCGAGACCGGGCGGGGCAGCGTGATCATCCGTGCCCGCGCCGAATTCGAGGAAGTCCGCAAGGATCGCCACGCCATCGTGATCACGGAAATTCCGTATCAGGTGAACAAGACCAGCCTGATCGAGAAAATCGCCGAACTGGTGCGCGCCAAGCAGGTTGAAGGCATTGCCGAAATGCGCGACGAGAGCGACCGCTCCGGCATGCGCATCGTGATCGAACTCAAGCGCGACGCCACCGGCGAGGTGGTGCTGAACCAGCTTTACCGCTTCACCCAACTGCAAACCACCTTCGGCATGAACATGCTGGCGCTGGATGACGGCAAGCCGCAGCTGATGGGGCTGAAAGAGGCGCTGGTCATCTTCATCCGCTTCCGCGAGGACGTTATTCTGCGCCGCAGCCGGCACGATCTGATGAAGGCGCGCGAGCGCGCCCACGTGCTGGTCGGGCTTGCCATCGCGGTGGCCAACATCGATGAGGTGATCGCCACCATCCGCGCCAGCACCGATGCCGCGTCCGCCCGCGCCGCCTTGATGGGGCGCGACTGGCCGGCCGAAGACGTGCTGCCGCTGCTGGCGCTGATCGAGGACGAGCGCAATCTGGTCACCGACGGCAACACCGTCCGGCTGACCGAGGAACAGGCCCGCGCCATCCTCGATATCCGCTTGCAACGGCTGACCGGGCTGGAACGCGACCGCATCAACGGGGAAATGACCGAGGTTGCCGCCAAGATCGCCGACCTGCTCGAAATCATCGCCAGCCGGCCACGGCGGATGGAGGTGATGCACAAGGAGCTGATCACGGTGCGGGCGGAAATCGCCACGCCGCGGATGACCGAGATTTCCGACAGCCTGGCCGACCAGGACGATGAAAGCCTGATCGAACCCGGCCGCATGGTGGTTACCATCACCCGCGACGGCTTCATCAAGCGCACCCCGCTGGAAACCTTCCGCCAGCAAAATCGCGGCGGCCGGGGCCGTGCGGCGGCCAGCACGCGCGGCGACGACATCGTTACCCGCAGCTTCAACGGCCATACCCATCAGTGGGTGCTGTTCTTCTCGTCCGGCGGCAAGGCGTTCCGGGTTAAGGTCTGGAAGCTGCCGGAAGGCGGCCCGACCGGCAAAGGGCGCGCCTTGGTCAATCTGCTGCCCGAACTCGGCGGCGACACCATCACCACCGTGCTGCCGTTGCCGCTGGATGAAACCCTGTGGGACTCGCTGCATCTGGTGTTTGCCACCCAGGCGGGCAACGTGCGGCGCAACCGGCTGTCGGATTTCCGCAATGTGCGCGCGGCCGGGCTGATTGCGATGAAGCTCGATGAGGGCGACAGCCTGATCGGAGTCGCCACCTTGCGCGAAGGCGATGACGTGCTGCTGGCCACCAAGAAAGGCCGCTGCATCCGCTTCCAGGCGACCGACGAGGTGCTGCGCCTGTTCTCCGGCCGCGACAGTTCCGGCGTGCGCGGCATCCGCCTGCCGGAAGGCAAGGCTCGCGATGAGGTGATGAGCCTGTCGGTGCTGCGCCATGTCGATGCCAGCATGGAAGAGCGCGCAAGCTACCTGAAAATCGCCGGCGCCAAACGCCGCGCCGGCGATGAAGAACCGGAAGTCCCCACGGATGCCGATTCGGAAGATGTCGCCCAGGACGTGGCGCTGTCGCCGGACCGCATCGCCGATCTTGAGCTGACCGAGGAATTCCTGCTCACGGTCACTGATATCGGCTTCGGCAAGCGCAGTTCGGCCTACGAATACCGCGTCACCGGGCGGGGCGGGCAGGGGATCGCCAACATCACGCTCACCCCGCGCACCGGCCAGGCGGTCGCCGGCAGTTTCACCGTGCGCGCCGGCGACGGGGTGATGCTGGTGACCGATGCCGGCCGGCTGATCCGTCTGCCGGCCGATCAGGTGCGCATCACCGGGCGCAGCGGCATGGGGGTGACCTTGTTCCGGGTCGATAGCGACGAACGCATCACCGCAGTTTTCCCGATCGTGGAAGACGATGCTGTCGAAGACGATTCTGCGGAAAAAACCGAAACGCCGGACGAACCGGCGCCGGACACGGGAGAGGACACCGATGCCTGAACCACGCGCGGAACGGATCGGGATTTACCCTGGCACGTTCGACCCGATCCATAACGGCCATCTCGACATCATCGCCCGCGGCGCCAGGCTGGTGGATCGGTTGATCGTCGGCGTTGCCATCAATATCGGCAAGGCGCCATTCTTCGGGCTTGACCAGCGGGTGGCGCTGGTGCGCCAGGAATGCGACGCGATTTGCCAGCGCACCGGCATGGTGATCGAAGTGCGCAGCTTCCAGGGCCTGCTGACCCATTTTGCCCGCGACGTCGGGGCCACCACGATCCTGCGCGGCCTGCGCGCGGTGACCGACTTCGATTACGAATTTCAGATGGCCGGAATGAACTATCGGCTGGCCCCAAACATTGAAACCACGTTCCTGATGGCCAGCGAACATCATCAGTTCATCGCGTCCCGCTTCGTGAAGGAGGTTGCCTTGATGGGCGGTGACATTTCCTCCTTCGTGTCGCAGACCACGTTCGACCAGACAATGGCGCATATCCGCGCCAACGCCTGATTTTTTCCACCCTCGCGGAGACTTCGCATGCAACGTCGCACTGTACTCGCGGGCCTTGTCGCCACCACAACT
>JAYTQP010000297.1:0-2570 GCA_043746675.1 Rhodospirillales bacterium
TTGCCAGCACGGCCCCAGGCAATGCTCAGCGCATGCCAACTATCGCCATCGTCGGGTTCGCGCGCCAGGGCGGACTCCAGTTCGCCGATCGCCGGTCGCAACAGCGCGGGATCGCCGACCTCGATCATCGCGCGGGCCAGCGCGCTGCGGATCTGCGGCTGTTCCGGGGCGAGGTGTGCGGCCGCGCGATACGGGACAAGCGCCTCGCGCACTCGGCCGGCCTCGAACAGCACCTGGCCCTTGAGCTCGTGGAACCAGGGCGAGGACGGTTGTTCGGCGAGCAGCCCGTCGATCAATTGCAGCGCCGGGGCGGTCTGGCCCAGCCGGTAAAGTGCGATGGCGCGTGCATAGCGCGCCGGCGGCGACCGGTCGGTGGCGCTGTAGCGCTGCAAGGTGCGCGAACTCGGGGTCAGAAAGCCGATCAGCTTGGCCTTGACCATCTGGAATCCGGCCTCGAAGCCCGGCGGTAAAGCCGCGTCGGCATAGGGGCCGCGGGCGAGATGGTCCTCGATGAAGGCGATCCGGCTTTGGGTCAGCGGGTGGGTTTGCACGTAGGGGTCTTGCAGGGCGGCGGACAGCAGGGTTTCGTCCTGCAGCCGGCGGAACAGGTCCAGCATGCCGCGGGCGGACCAGTGGACGCGATCAAGAAACTGCACCGCGCCCTGATCGGCGGAGGCTTCGATGATGCGGTTGAAGCCGAGAAAATTGCGCATCGCCAGTTGCTGGCCGCCCAGCACCGCGCCGATCCCGGCATTCGCAGCCGAGCTGTCGCGGACCGGCGCGTGGCTGTTGCCGCCGCCGCCGCCAACGGCCACGGCAGCCCCGAACAAGGTGGCGGCCAGGGTTTCCAGCATGGCGTCGCGCATCGCTTCGGGCAGCCGGGCAAGATGGCCGCCGCGGATATGTCCGGTTTCATGCGCGATCGCGCCAACCAGTTCGCTGGCCGATTCCGCCTTCGCGATCAGCCCGGTGTTGATGAACATCCGGTTGCCGGTGCTGACGAACGAGTTTATGGCGTCATCGCGCAGCAGGATGATGCGGACCAGGTTCGGATCCACCCCGGCGGCGCGAAACAGGGGATTGGCGAAATTGCGCAGCAAGGTTTCGGTTTCGGCGTCGCGCACCACGATGAACTGCGAGCCATCGGCGAACTGCGAGTCATCGGCCGATTGTGCCGTCGCACGGCCGATCGATCCGACGGTCAGCAGCGCCACCAGAACCACTTCCAGCAGCAATCTGGCCAACCAGCAAGCGCGACAGGGACGGGACATGCCGCAGTCATACCGCAGAAATCAACCGCGCTCCAAGGCCGTTGCATGGCGGGCGGCGATGTTCGGCGGCGTGCTGGCGCTGGCCGGTTGCGGCGCGGTGGACAAGGTGACCGGCCTGTTCGACAGTGGCCCGGCGGCGGGGTCCGAGGGCACCGTGAAAGGCTTCCTCGGCAACGTGGTGGCCGACGAGCCGCAGGCGGCGCTGGCCGGGCGGATGATTCTGGCGTCCGGCGGCAACGCGGTCGATGCCGCGGTCGCGGCTGCCTTCACGCTCACGGCGTCGCTGCCGTCGCGCGCCGGCCTCGGCGGCGGTGGCGCCTGCCTCGTTTTCCCGGCCGGCGCGCCCTCGGGGCCGCAAGCCTTCGTGTTCCCGGCCGGCATGCCGCGCTCGCTGGCCGGCGATCGGCCGGCCGCGGTGCCGCTGATGGCGCGCGGGCTGTTCGCCATGCATGCCCGCTACGGTGCCAAGCCGTTCGAGCAACTGATTGTGCCGGCCGAACAGCAGGCGCATTTCGGCATCGGCATCTCGCGCGCCTTTGCCCGCGATCTGGCGGTGGTCGGGCCGGCGCTGGCCGGCGATCCGGCGGTGGCGGCGCTCTATTTCCGCAACGGCCGCCCGGTCGCCGAGGGCACCACCATCGTGCAGCCGGAACTCGGCAGCGCGCTGGCGCAGCTCCGCACCGCCGGGGTGGGCGATCTATACCAGGGCGCCTATGCGCGGCGGCTGGTGGAAAACGCGCCCTTGGCGGGCGCCAGCCTGAGCCTGGAGGATTTGCGCGCAGCCCTGCCGCGCCAATTGGCGCCGGTGATCGTGCCGTCCCGCTTCAACGGCGATTCCGTTGCCTTCCTGCCGCTGCCGGCCGATGGCGGGGTGGCCGCGGCGGCGGCATTCCAGATTCTGGCGCGTGACCCGGCGGCGCTCGATGCCGCCAATGCGCGGGCGCTGGGGGTGGCCACCAAGGCGCGCCAGCAGGACAGCGATGCCGCCGCCTTGCTGGCGGGCGATGTCCCGGCCTCAGGCCTTGGACCGTTGGCGGCTTCCACCAGCTTGGTGACGATGGACAATGCCGGCAATGCGGTCGCCTGCGCGTTCAGCATGAATAACCTGTTCGGCACCGGGCGGATCGTGCCGGGAACCGGCATTCTGCTGGCGGCGGCGCCCAGCAGGATGTCCGCCCCGCTGCTGAGCGCGGCGATCGCCTACAACGCCAACCTGAAAGCATTCCGCGCCGCTGTCGGCGGCAGCGGGCAGGGCGGCGCCCCGCTGGCGACCGCGGTGGCGATGGCGCAAACCCTGGC
>JAYTQP010000298.1:0-11736 GCA_043746675.1 Rhodospirillales bacterium
ACCGGCGGCGAGCGTTTTTTCGACATTCTGGATCAGATGCAGCAGGACCTCGGCAACCATCAGCCGGTGGTCGAACTGATGTATCTTTGTATGTCGCTCGGCTTCACCGGGCGCTATCGGGTGATGCCGCGCGGCACCGGCGCGCTGACCGAACTGCGCGAGGGGATTTACCGCACCATCCGCCAGCGGCGCGGCGACTTCGAGCGCGAATTGTCGCCGCAATGGCGCGGGGTGGCGGCCGGGGCGCGTTCGCTGGCGCAGCAAGTGCCGCTCTGGGCGCTGGCGCTGGGCAGCCTGACGCTGGCGGCGATCATGTATGTCAGCTTCACCTTCCTGCTCGCCAGCAGTTCGGAGGTTGCCTTCGCGCAGTTGTTCGCGCTGCCGCCGCGCGGCCAGATCGTCGTGCCGCGCGCGCCGCTGCCGGTTGCCGCAGCCCCGGTGGCGCCCCCTGCCCCGCCGCCGCCGGCAACGCTTGCGGTAAAATTCCGCCAATTCCTCGAACCCGAGATCAAGGCCGGGCTGGTGCAGGTGCTGCAGGATGCGCAAACCATCACGGTGCGGCTAACCAGCCATAATATGTTCGGCTCCGGTGCCGCCACCCTGTCGGCCACCTACCCGCCCTTGCTGGCGCGCATCGGCGACGCCCTGAACGATGAAACCGGCGAGGTCGAGATCAACGGCTACACCGACGACCAGCCGATCCACACCCCGCGCTTCCCGTCCAACTTCGAATTGTCGCAGGCGCGCGCCGATGCGGTGGCGGCCTTGATCCGGGTCCGCATGAAAGACCCGAAGCGGCTGCGCGTGCAGGGCAAGGGTCAGGCCGACCCGCTCACCACCAACGCCACCGTGGCCGGACGTGAACAGAACCGGCGCACCGAGATCGTTCTCGTGCGCGCCTCCGACGCGATGTGAGGCACGCATGTTTTCGATCATGAGCATAGTTTTCCGCAATCACTGGTTCCGTACTTTTGTCGGCGTGGCGTTGCTGTGCGTTCTCGTCTGGTTCTGCGGCCCGCTGCTCGGGCTCGGCCAGTTGCATCCTCTGGAAACCACCATCGCCCGCTGGATCGTCATCGCGGTGTTTTTCGTGCTGTGGGTGATCGGCAATCTGATCAGCGATCTGCGCGCCAGCAAGAAGGACAAGGACCTCGTCGCCAACATCGCCGAGAGCGCGCCAGACCCCAACGATATCGCATCGAAGGAGGAAATCGCCCTGCTGTCCGAGCGGCTGCGGGAAGCCTTGCACACGTTGAAAAAAACCAAGATCGGCGGCTCGCGCAAGCGGCTGGCGAGCCTGCCGTGGTATATGTTCATTGGCCCGCCGGGGTCCGGTAAAACCACCGCGCTGCTGAATTGCGGGCTGAAATTCCCGCTCGCGGAGGCCGGCGGCGCCCAGGCGTTGCGCGGCGTCGGCGGCACCCGCAACTGCGACTGGTGGTTCACCGATGATGCGGTGATGATCGACACCGCCGGGCGCTATACCACCCAGGACAGCCAGGCCGCGGTCGATAGCGCGTCCTGGCTCGGGTTTCTGAAAATACTGAAGAAACACCGCACCCGCCAGCCGCTGAACGGCGTGCTGGTGGCGATCAGCCTGTCCGATCTGGCGACCTTGTCGGAAGATGAACGGCTGGCGCATGCGCGCGCAATCCGCCGCCGGGTGCGCGAACTGCAGGACGAGCTTGGCGTGCGCATGCCGGTTTATGTGCTGTTCACCAAGGCCGATCTGATCGCCGGCTTCGTCGAGTTCTTCGACAATATGGGCCGCGAGGAGCGCGAGCAGGTTTGGGGCGTTACCTTCCCGCTCGACAATGTGAAAGATGAAGCCGGCGCGGTGGCCGGCTTCGCGCCGGGGTTCGATGCGCTGCTGACCCGGCTGAACGACCGCATGCTGGAACGCGTGCATCAGGAACCCGATCTGGCGCGGCGCCGGCTGGTCTATGGCTTCCCGCAGCAGCTTGCCTCAGTGCGCGACATCGCCAACGAATTTCTCACCGAATGTTTCCGCCCGAGCCGGCTGGAAGCGCGGCCGTTCCTGCGCGGCATTTATTTCACCTCCGGCACCCAGGACGGCACCCCGATCGACCGGCTGCTCGGCAGCATGGCGGCCGATTTCGGCCTGCCGCGCCAGGCGGTGACCGCGTTCAGCGGCGCCGGACGCAGCTATTTCCTGAGCCGGCTGGTCAAGGAAGTGGTGTTCGGCGAGGCCGCCCTGGTCAGCACCGATCCGCGGGTGGAACGCCGCGCGCGGCTGATGAGCTATGGCACCTATGCCGCCAGCGCGGTGGTGCTGCTCGGCCTGTTCGGCGCCTGGCTCGCCAGCTATATCGGCAATCGCGATCTGATTTCTCAGGTCAACGCCAG
Source organism: Rhodospirillales bacterium (assembly GCA_043746675.1). Taxonomy (GTDB): domain Bacteria; phylum Pseudomonadota; class Alphaproteobacteria; order Acetobacterales; family Acetobacteraceae; genus CAITOL01. Next base: position 2,368 of record JAYTQP010000298.1, read on the forward strand.
CACCATCGTCTACAATGCCCAGATCGCCGATCTGGCCAAGCGCGGCCCGATGGATGCCGATCTGGCCGCCGTGGTGCCGTCGCTGGACACCTTGCGCGGGATGCGCGCCGGCTATCAGGAACGCGATTCTAACATCCCGATCGTGATGACCTTCGGCCTCTACCAGGGCGCAAAACTCGGTACCGCGGCGACCGACGCCTATGTCCGGGCGCTCAACGGGCTGCTGCTGCCGCGCCTGATCGCGCGCGCCGAAACCCAGATCGCGGCGCGGATGAACAATCCGGATTTCCTCTATCAGATCCTCAAGGTCTATCTCGTTCTCGGCCGCCAGGGGCCACTCGATCGGGATTTGGTGATGCAGTGGTTCACCGCCGATCTGCTGGCCAGCTTCCCCACCGAGGATGAAGCGCCGCTGCGGCAGGCATTGGCCCTGCACGCCGACGCCATGCTGACCCAGCCCTTGAGCCCGCTACCGCTGAACACCGCGCTGATCGCCCAGGCACGCGCCGTGCTGAACAAGGAACCACTGGCTGAGTATAGCTATAACCGCATCCTGCGCAGCCGTTACGTGCTGGCGCTGCCGGCCTGGACGATCGCCGATAATGGCGGCCCCGGCTCCAGCCGGGTGTTCCAGCGCCGCTCCGGCAAGGGGCTGGATACCGGGGTCGCCGGCATCTACACCTGGGCCGGCTACCACAACACCTTCCTCCGCCTGCTGCCGACCATCACCCAGGACCTCGCCGAAGATGGCTGGGTGCTGGGACGCGCCAAGCGCGACGTGGCGGCCACGCTGCGCGATACCAGCAAGCTGCGGCGCGACGTGATGGGGCTGTATCTCGATGACTATACCCGCATCTGGGACGCGATGCTGGCCGATATCGCGATCAAGCCGTTCGGCAACCTGCAACAGGCGTTGGACTCGCTGAGCCTGCTGTCCGCCCCGGCGTCCCCGTTGCGCGATCTGATGCTGGCCTTCGACGGCCAGACCCAGTTGAGCCGGGCAGCGGCAACCGATGCCGCCGCCGCCGCCGCCCAGGCCAAGGCGGCCCAGGTTGGCGGCCGGATCGCCGGCTTCACCGCCTTGCAGGCGCGCATGGGCCTGTCGGTGCAGCAGAACGAAATGGCGAACATCATGGCCGACGCGTTCGGCAACGATCCGTCTGGCAAGCCGGTCGATCCGGCGACCCGGGTGGACGCACATTTTAAGTCACTGCACGAATTTGTGACCAGCAAAGACAAGCAACCCTCGCCGCTGGATGTTACGCTGCAGAAGATGCAACAGATGTACCAAAACTTTAATGCGGTCGCCAACGCTCCGAACCAGGGCGCGGCGCTGCTCAACCAGATGGCCGGCGGCGGGGCGGCTGGTGGCGGCGGGGCGGCGCAGCAATTGCAGGATCTCAGCCGCGACATGCCCAAGCCGGTCGCGGCGATGATGCAGGGCGTCGCGCGCAGCGGCACCCAGGTGGCCACCGCCGGCGCGAGCCAGGAAATGTCGGATGCCTGGCGCTCCAAGGTGGTGCCGCTGTGCGAAGCCGCCTTCAACCGCTACCCGATGGTGGCCAACAGCAGCTCGGACGTGCCGGTCGATGATTTCGCTCGCCTGCTGGCGCCCGGTGGGATGATGGATCAGTTCTTCGACCAATATCTCAAGCCGTTCGTCGATACCACCGCGCGGCCATGGAAATGGCTGTCGCCGGATCGGGTGCCGCTCGGCCTGTCGGCGAGCTCGCTGAACGAGTTTTACCGCGCCTCGCAAATTCGCGACGCCTTGTTCTCCAACGGCAAGGAAGTGCAGGTGCGCTTCCAACTGGTGCCGGTATCGCTCGATTCGCCGGTCGCCCAGATCAGCCTCGACATCGCCGGGCAGACCCTGGTGTTCAATCACGGACCGCCCGAACCCGGCCGCTTCCAGTGGCCCGGCCAGGGTGGCAAGACCCTGATCCGGGTCACCATGACCCCGGCCAGCGGCGGCTCCGGGCAGATTATCGAACGCGACGGCGCCTGGGCGCTGCTGCGGATGCTGGATGCCGCCAAGGTGACCCCGAGCGGCCAGCCGGACAAGTTCCGCATCAGCTTCTCCGGTGCCGGCGGCACCGCAACCTTCGAACTGAACGCCACCAGCGTAAATAATCCCTTCACCATGGCGGCGCTGCGCAGCTTCCGCTGCCCGGCAAAACTCTAGCCGCGACGGAGACGCATCATGAGCGACAGCAAGGCAGTCGCCGCCAAGGCATGGATCGAGGTCGATTTCGACCCGCCACCGTCGTACCAGTTGCTGTTCGACGGCATTCACGCGCATGAGGAACTGGGTAAGCCGTTCCTGTTCGATATCGACCTCTCCAGCGGCAAACTGCACGGCGATGTCGGCACCCTGATCGGCACCTCCTGCACCATCTGGCTGTCGCAATCCAAAGACAGCGCCGAGGACCGCTATTTCAACGGCGTGGTAACTCGAATGGTCTCGCTCGGCCTGTCCGGCGGCGCCTATCGCTACCGGGCGGAATTGCGGCCCTGGTTCTGGCTGCTGACCCGGGTCACCGATTGCCTGATCTTCCAGGAAAAATCGGCCTTCGAGATCATCACCAAAGTGTTCCGCGACGCCGGCTTTTCCGATTTCAAGGACGAACGCCGCGGCAGCGCCGGCAATACCAAGCTCGACTACTGCGTCCAGTACCGCGAAAGCACCTACGATTTCGTCATGCGGTTGATGGAGCAGTTCGGCCTGTATTATTTCTTCGAACACGAAAAGGGCAAACATACGCTTGTCATCAGCGACGACCCGAATTCGCACACCGCACTGCCCAAGACGATCAAGTTCGCCTTCGACCAGACCGAGGTGCGCACTGTCGAAGACCATATCTGGGAATGGCACACCGATCTCAGCCTGGAATCCGGCAAGTTCACCTTCCGCGACTATAATTTTACCACCCCGTCGGCTGATCTCACCGCGAAAAGCCTGAAAGTCGCCACCCACGCGCATGGCGATTTCGAGGTCTACGAATATCCCGGCCCGTACGATCTGGCCGCCGACGGCCAGGGCCTGACCGACGTGCGGATCCAGGCGATCATCAAGGATCGCACCGCGGTCACCGGCACCAGCAACGCGCGCGCACTGCACGCCGGCTGGCGCTTCAAACTGTCCCATCACCCGGAGCCGGCGACCAATCGCGAATATTTGATCACCGGCAGCGAATTCAGCATCGCGCTGGCGGAAGGTTCTTCGACGGTGGACGGGGAAACCGTCGATACCTACCGCGTCAACATGCGTGCGATCCCCGGCGACGTGCATTTCCGCCTGCCCCGCCTCACTCCCCGTCCGCTGATCCGCGGCCCGCAAACCGCCGTCGTGGTCGGTCCTTCGGGGGAGGAAATCTACACCGACAAATATGGCCGGGTGAAAGTATCCTTCCATTGGGACCGGATCGGCAAAAGCGACGAAAACAGTAGTTGCTGGGTCCGCGTCGCGCAGACCTCGGCCGGCGTCGGCTGGGGCAGCATGTTCATCCCGCGGATCGGCCAGGAAGTGGTGGTCGAATTCCTCGAAGGCAATCCGGACCGCCCACTGATCACCGGCGTGGTCTACAACGCCAACGTCACCGTGCCCTACCCGCTGCCCGACAACGCCACCCGCAGCACCATCAAAAGCAATTCGAGCAAAGGCGGCGGCGGCTTCAACGAGCTGCGCTTCGAGGACAAGAAAGACAGCGAGGAAGTCTTCTTCCAGGCCCAGAAAGACTACAACAAGGTCGTGCTGAACAACGAGACGGTCAAAATCCACAAAGACACCACCACCACGGTGGAAACCGGCAATCGCAAGGTCACCGTGTCCCAGGGCAATGACGACCATACCGTCACCCAGGGCAACCGCTCGGTCACCGTCTCGCAGGGTAACAACGAGCACAAGGTTTCGCTCGGCAACGACACCACCACCGTCTCAGCCGGCAACTACAAGGTCGCGGTCTCCGCCGGAACCGCCGAGATTTCGGCGGCGCAGTCGCTCACCATCAAGGTCGGCGGCAATTCGCTGAAGATCGATACTACCTCGATGACGCTCACCGTCGGCGCCAACACCTTCAAGATGGACCCGAGCGGGCTGGCCATGAACGGCACCATGATCAAGGCGACCGCCTCGGCGGCCATGCAACTGCAATCGGGGGCACCGATGACCCTGCAAGCCTCGATGATTTCGCTGAACTAGCCCGCATTTCTCACAGGAGCGCGCGATGATTGCGACGATATTGTTCGTGGCAGGTTGGTTGAGGAACGACGCCGGGACACGATGTCCCGGTAAGCGACGAAACCTGCCCGACGCGGACAGGATCGAGCAAGCATGCGCGGTTCCTGTGAGAAATGCGGACTAACCCAATGGCCGAGGTGAACTTCGACAATCTGCTGGAGCGCCCGCTGGCGCCGTCGATCGAAATTTCGGTCGAGCAGGCGCCGCCGCAGCCGATCTGGCTCGCCACCCTGGCGCGGATGGTGCTGGCCGATCCGCACCGCGCCGCCGATCGGCCGCAGCGGCTGATCGAAGCGATGGTGGGCGAAATCGATCTCGCTGTCGCCACCCAGATCAACGCCATCCTGCACGCGCCGGACTACCAGGCCACCGAAGCATCCTGGCGCGGCCTGTGGATGCTGGTGCGCGCCTGCGACGAGGACACTTCGGTCAAGGTCAAGATTTTCAACGTCAGCAAGCGCGAATTGTCGCGCTCCATGCGCAAATTTCGCGGCGACGCCTGGGACCAGAGCCCGCTGTTCAAATCCATCTACGAGGAAGAATTCGGCCAGTTCGGCGGCGAGCCGTACGGCGTACTGGTGGGCGATTACAGCTTCGATCATCGCCCGGACGACGTCGCCGTGCTGGGCGACATGGCCCGCATCGCCGCCGCCGCCCATGCCCCCTTCATCGCCGCTGCAGCGCCATCGCTGGTGCAGATGGATAGCTGGTCCGAGGTTGCCAATCCGCGCGACCTCAAGCGGATTTTCACCACCCCGGAATATATCGCCTGGCGGGCGCTGCGCGAACAGGAAGACACCCGCTATATCGGCCTGTGCATGCCGCGCTTCCTCGCCCGCCTGCCGTATGGCGCGGCGTCCGACCCGCTGGATGCCTTCGCGTTCGAGGAAGAAACCGAAGGCCCGGACGACAGCAAGCTGCTCTGGGGCAATCCAGCCTACGCCTTCGCCGCCAACATCGCTCGCGCCTTCATCAGCTACGGCTGGTGCGTGCGCATCCGTGGCATCGACCGCGGCGGCGTGGTGGAAGACTTGCCTGTCATGCACCACCCAACCGCCGATGGCGACGTCGATCGCCGCACGGTGACCGAAATTTGCCTCAGCGCCTGGCGCGAGGCCGAACTGGCATCGTGCGGCCTGATGCCGCTGGTGCATGTGCCGAACAGCGAGGTGGCGGCGTTTTTCAGTGCGCAGTCGTTGCAGAACCCGCAGGTCTACGACGACCCCGATGCCACCGCCAACGCCAGCATGTCGTCGCGCCTGCCGTACTTGTTCGCCTGCTGCCGGTTCGGCCATTATCTGAAATGCATGGTGCGCGACAAGGTCGGTTCCACCATGACCCGCGGCCAGTTGCAGTCATGGCTATCGGACTGGCTGATCGATTACGTCGATGGTTCGCCGGGCACCTCGACCGAGGAGTTCAAGGCCGCCCATCCGCTCGCCGATGGCCGCGTCGTGCTGACCGACCGCGAGGACGCACCGGGCATGTACGACGCCCGCTTCTTTTTGCGCCCGCATTACCAGCTCGAAGGGCTGAGCGTGGCCTTGCGCCTGGTTTCCCGGGTGACCCCGACATGATCACGCCTGCCGCCCCCGACCGCTAGCCAGGATCGTTTCGATGGAACAAAGTGCGACCGACCTTGTGATGAAGTTCAGCCTGAACGGCCAAGCCGTCTGGGCCGAAAGCATGCTGGACGTGCCACCCTCCGACCGGCTGATGAAGGATTTCAGACCCGCCGCCGACGCCAAGAAATATAGCAATTTCTTCGAGGTCAGCAGCTTCGACATGGGGCTGGCGTTGAAAGAGGCGGATAATCCTGTTGCCAACGGCAAGGAAGCCGCCCCGGCCAAGAAAACCGCCTTCGCCCGCTGGCGCAGCGCGGCGCCGAACGAATATAAATCCATCTTCTACCCGCTGGAGTTTGAAAGCTTCAGCTTCTCCCGCATCGTCGATGCCGCCTCGCCGATCTTTTTCCAGGCCTGTTGCACGTCGCAGAGTTTCGACAGCGCCGTGCTGGTCAAACGGCTGTCGCAGGGCGGCGGCAAGGATCGTCCGACCATGGCCTATCTGCGCATCGAATTCACCAAGGTGCTGATCACCGGGCTGAGCTGGGACGACGGCGAGCTGGTGAAGGAAAAATGCGATTTCATCTGCCAGGGCATGAAGCTCACCTACAAGCAGCAGGGCGCCGACGGGCTGATCGGCACCAGTTCGACCGAGGCGACTTGGCCCAACCCGAAAAATGACCGATCGCTCGGCATCCGCAGTGGAGGAACCGGCTAATGGCGTCCGCCGACAGCACCGACCTGATCATGAAATTCGTGCTCAGCGGCAGCCCGACCAGCGGCAGCGCAATTGCCGCCGAAAGCACCACCGACGTGCTGCGGACCTCGGCCACGTCCAAGCGCATGCTGGCCGGCTTCGAGGCCGGACGGATGTTCGAGGTCGAGCGCTTCACCTTCCGTGCAGGCACCTCGGGCAGCGAGCAAAGTGCGGAGGAGGAGGCCAGCAGCACCAAGAAAGATTTGAAGGCGCTGGCCAAGAAAGGCGGCTACCAGACCTGGAGGGCCGGCGGCACCTTCGCCTATCCGGTCGATTTGCAGCCGATCAGCTTCACCCGCGCGATCGACAAGGCGTCCACCATCCTGATCCAGAACTGCATCGACTGCGTTAGCTACGACAGCGCCTCCCTGATCAAACGCAAGGCGATCGGCGGGGTCGCATCTGGCGAGGTTTACATGCGGATGGATTTCATCGGCGTGCTGGTGATCGGGATCGACTGGAGCGACGGTGACGAGGTGACCGAAACCTGCCGCTTCATCAGCCGCAGTGTCACCATCAGCTATCGCCCCCAATTGCCGGACGGCACGCTGGGCGCCATCGTGTCGGGGTTCTGGAGCATGGTTCCGAACGAAAAGGCGCTTGTTCTTTAACGTACTAGGAGCAGCAAAATGCCACAGCAGGTTGTATCCGGTGCCTTGATGATGTGCACCATGGGGGCGGCCCCAGCCGCGCTGACCGTTCTGCCGACCAATCTGGTGATGTGTTCCAAAATGCCGGCTGCGACCATCATGGACCATATTCCGATGGTCAATATCCCCACCTTCGGCATGTGCATGAGCCCGGCCAACCCAATGGTGGCGGCCGCCACCGCCGCAGCCCTCGGCGTGCTGACCCCAATGCCGTGCATCCCCGCCACCAGCGCGCCATGGGTGCCGGGCGCCCCGGTGGTAACCTACGGCAAGATGCCGGCGCTGGATAACACCTCGATGTGCATGTGCATGTGGGCCGGCTCGATTTCGATTACCTTCGCTGGACAAGTGCAGACCGAAATCCCGTGAGCCTGATCCAGATGCCCGAAACCATCGTCGTTACCCCGCCGCAAACCGTCCTCAAGACCGAACGACCGAAGCTGCACAAGGTCATGCTGGTCAACGACGACTACACCCCGCGCGAATTCGTGGTAACCGTGCTCCGGGCGGAATTCGGCATGAACGAAGGCCAGGCCCACCGTGTGATGATAACCGCCCACCGCCGCGGCGTCTGCGTGGTGGCGGTGTTCACCCGCGATGTGGCGGAAAGCAAAGCCACCCGCGCCACCGATGCCGCGCGCAAACTAGGTTACCCCCTGATGTTCACCACCGAACCCGAGGAATAGAACGCCCGGCGCGCCCGCCTGCCGTAGCGCATGTGGGCCGGGGCGGCGATCCTCAACCCACGTGCCCGTCGCAATCATCGCGCGCTCCGTGAGATATGCAGGCTGGTCACCCATCGTTCGCGCCGCCGACCAGGCCCGCGATGTCACCCGCCACCGGGCAATCTGGCGCGTGCGCGCCGGGCAGATATCCCAGGCTCATCAGAAACTCGCCGACGATCTCGCCACCGGTAAAGCGGAAGGTCTGGCGGAACAATTTCACCCATTCGGGCTTGGCGCGGGGATGCTGCGCCGCCACCCAATCGGCGAACCCGCCATGGGATGCCCGCAACCCCTGCACCCGTTTGGCGTTGTCGATGATCGCATCCACCTTCAGCCGGTTGCGGATGATGCCGGGGTCCGCCAGCAGCCGCGCCCGATCGGCCGCACCGAAGGCGGCGACCCGATCGACCACAAAGCCGGCGAACGCCGCATTCATCGTCGTGCGCCGCTTCAGCACGATTTCCCAGCTTAGCCCGGCCTGCATGATCTCCAGGCACAACCGCTCGAACATCACGGTTTCATCCCGATTGGGAAAACCATGCTCATGCGCGTGATAATGGTGATGGACGGGATGACCGACGGCGAACGCACAGTAGCGCGACAAGGCAGCCTCCTTCGGTGCGGGATCACTTGCCGAGGCACGCCGGAAAGCGCGAATCACGCGGTCAAAACGGGCTAGAAGTGGGGGGCATTCTGTTGCCCGGGGCCCCCCTAACCGCGCTTATCGCAGCTTACGCGGCGATAGCGAATGCCTCATGATTGTCATTGGCACTTGTGATTTAGCCCGATAACGGCGGTACAATGCCGGGCAAAAGATGAGTCTTTACCACGCGTGTCGAGCCTGTTTCGCCCCCATATAACCGCCTGAATTGCTTCAGAGCGACTGGTGGAGGCGCCGGGCACTGCCCCCGGGTCCACAACGATTATTCCACGCACCGTTTATCACCATAGCCGGCAAGCCGGCAGAGCGAATATAGGCTCTCCTGGCGCCGATTGGAAGGGACTCGTAAACGATGGCTTTGACCGAACCACAATTGGCGGAAATCGCCGCCCAGCGCGATCATTGCGCGCCGACCCGCCGCCCGACCGTGCCGGCGCTGGAGGCGATGCTGTTCGAGGCGCGCGAAGTGCTCGACCACGGCTTCGTCCGCGTGGTGGATTACATGGGCGACGACAATGCCGTCGTGCAGGCCGCCCGTGTCTCCTACGGCCGCGGCACCCGCCGCACCACCGAGGATGCCGGGCTGATCCGCTATCTGCTGCGCCACCGCCACACCACGCCCTTCGAGATGTGCGAGATCAAATACCACATCAAGCTACCGATTTTCGTCGCCCGCCAGTGGATCCGCCACCGCACCGCCAACGTGAACGAATATTCCGCCCGCTACTCCATCCTCGACCGCGAATTCTATCTGCCGGCCCCCGATCACCT
>JAYTQP010000299.1:0-5464 GCA_043746675.1 Rhodospirillales bacterium
GCGCGAGATTTGCGACCAGCTGATGGAAGACGCCAAGCTCGGCGGCAATGCGCGGATTACCGTCGATCTGGCCGCGCAGGTTGTGGTGCGCCCGAACGGCGAGCGGATTCCGTTCGAGATCGATGCGTTTCGCAAGCACCTGCTGCTGAACGGCCTCGACGACATCGGCCAGACCATGCAGCACGCCCCGGCGATCGATTTCTATGAGGCGCGGCTGAAGGCGGAAAAATCCTGGATGCCAGACATCCACCTGGGCTGAGGGAGGAAATCATGGCGTCCAACAAAAAACTGCTCGTGCTGCCCGGGGACGGCATCGGTCCCGAGGTGATGCGGGAGACCATGCGGGTGGTGGACTGGATGGACCGCAAGCGGCGGGTGCGGTTCGATATTATCGAGGATCTGGTTGGCGGGGCGGCGATCGAGGCGCGCGGGGTTGCCATCGTTGCGGAAACCGTGGCCCGCGCCAAGGAAGCTGATGCGGTGCTATTCGGCTCGGTTGGCGGGCCGCAATGGGACAGGCTGGGGTTCGATCAGCGGCCGGAACTTTCCATCCTGACCTTGCGCAAGGAGCTTGGCCTGTTCGCCAATCTGCGCCCCGCCGTGGTGCTGGAACCGCTGCTGAACGCATCCACCTTGAAGCCGGAGGTGATCCAGGGCCTCGATCTGATGATCGTGCGCGAAAGCACCGGCGGGATTTATTTCGGCGAGCCGCGTGGCGTGGAAACGCTGCCGGACGGCACCAAGCGGGGTATCAACACCGAGGTTTACACCACGCCGGAAATCGAGCGGGTGGCGCGGGTGGCGTTCGAGCTTGCGCGCAAGCGGCAGCGCCGGCTGTGCAGCGTCGAAAAAGCCAACGTGATGGAAAGCGGCCTGCTGTGGCGGGAAACCGTGACCGCACTCGGCGCGGCGGAATATCCGGATGTCGCGCTATCCCACATGTATGCCGATAATTGCGCGATGCAGCTGGTGCGCAACCCCAAGCAGTTCGACGTGATCGTGACAGGCAATTTGTTCGGCGATATTCTTTCCGATCTGGCGTCCATGCTGACCGGCAGCCTAGGCATGCTGCCGAGCGCCACCCTGGGCGCGCCGGACAGTTCCGGCCGTCGGCATGCGTTGTATGAACCGATCCATGGCAGCGCGCCGGATATCGCCGGCAAGGGCCAGGCCAACCCGCTGGCGCAGATGCTGAGCTTCGCGATGCTGCTGCGCTATTCCTTCGACATGCATGAGGACGCGGCAATGATCGAGCAGGCCTGCACCAATGTGCTCGCCAGCGGCCTGCGCACCCAAGATGTGATGGCGCCCGGCTGCGCCAAGGTCGGCACTTCGGTGATGGGCGAGGCGGTGCTGCGCGAATTGGACAAGCTAGCTAGCTGATTACCCACTTGCCGCGGGATGTCGCATCCGTTACACCCCGCCGTCGCTGCACCCGTAGCTCAATTGGATAGAGCACCAGACTACGAATCTGGGGGTTGGAGGTTCGAGTCCTTCCGGGTGCGCCACTGGTTCCACTGAATTCGGCAGCGTTTCCGGCAGAATCCGTTAGGCGGCCGGGGTGTAGATTACCAGCCGCAGGTCGGTGGCGCCTTCGACCAGGAAGGCGGTGTGTTCCAAGTGAACCTCACCCAGCGTCGGGTGGCGCAGCCGCTTGATCCCTTCGCCCAGCCCGGACACGTCCTGCAAGGGCCACCAGCGGCGAAATTCCGCACTGGCGGCACCGAGCGTCGTCACCAGCGCCTCGAAGGTCGGATCGCCGTTGGCGCGACCATAATCGAGGCGGAATTTCGCCAGCATTCGGCGTGCTTCGGTTTCCCAGTCGCGCAGCAGACGGCGGCAGGCGGGGTCGGTGAACACCAGCCACAAATGGTTGCGCTGTTCCGGTGGCAACTGTGCATAGTCGCAGAATAATGCCGTCGCCGGCGGGTTCCAGGCGGCGACGTCCCAGCGCGGCGTGGTGATGTAGGCCGGGTTGGGCAAGCTGTTTAGCATCGCCAGCACGGCGGTGGAGATCGTGGGCAGGGCAATCGGCGCATGCGGCGGCGGGCGGTGCTGTGCCAGGGTGAACAAATACACCCGCTCGGCCGTGTTCAGCCGCAGTGCCTGGCTGACCCGTTCCAGAAAATGGATGGAAACCCTGACATCGCGGCCTTGTTCGAACCAGGTGTACCAGGTGACCCCGACGCCGGCGAGCTGGGCCACCTCCTCCCGCCGCAGTCCCGGCGTGCGCCGCCGCGCGGCCGTCGGCAGGCCGACATCATCCGGCTTGGTGCGGCTTCGGCGCGCGAGCACGAATTCCGCCAATTCCCGCCTTGCCGCAGTGCGCGTCAGGTTCTGCATGATGCGTGCCTGTTAGCAATTATAATAGGATAAATGCTGATCTAGTAACATTATAACAAGCGGATCATCTTTTGCCGAATAGAATTTCACCGGGTCGTGGCCGGCCCGTCCAACCGGAGTTTGGGATGACCGACATACGTGCAGATGATGGCTTACCGCGCGCCGCGCGCCAGCGTGCCATGGCGACCTTGTCGATCGCCATGTTTCTCGCCGTGCTGGATGCGGTGATTGCCAACATCGCGCTGCCCTCGATCGCCAGCGAACTGGCAGTTACCCCGGCGCAATCCGTCTGGGTGATGAACGCCTATCAACTGGCGATGACGGTGGCGCTGCTGCCGCTGTCGTCGCTGGGGGATATTCGCGGCTATCGGCGGGTTTATCTGATCGGGCTGGGGGTGTTCACGGTGGCGTCGCTGGCTTGCGGATTGGCCGGTTCGCTGCCGATGCTGGTGGCCGCGCGCGCCATCCAGGGGCTGGGCGCCGCCGGGATCACCAGCGTCAACATGGCCTTGGTCCGGCATATTTATCCGCGCGCGCAGCTTGGTCGTGGCATGGGCATCATGGGCCTGGTGGTGGCGACGGCCGCAGTCACCGGGCCGTCGATTGCCGCCGCCATTCTGGCGGTGGCGCCGTGGCAGTATCTGTTCCTGCTCAACGTGCCGCTCGGCGCGCTTGCCTTCGGGCTGGCAGTGCGGGCGGTGCCGGCAACGCCGGGCGCCGGCCATCGGTTCGACCGCGCCAGCGCCGCCCTGAATGCCATCGGGCTGGGCCTGATGTTCGTCGGCACCGACGGGTTGGTGCAAAGCGATGGCCGCTTCTGGTCGATCGCAGCACTTGCGGGGGGCATCGCGGTTTTCACCGGCTTCGTCCGCCGGCAGCTTGCGCTGGAGGCGCCGATGCTGCCGCTTGACCTGCTGCGGCTGCCGATGTTCGCGATGGCGGTGCTGACCTCGGTTTGCGCCTATATTTGTCAAACCATGGCCTTCCTGGCGCTGCCGTTTTATTTCCAATATGCCGGTGGGCAGTCGCCGATCGAGACCGGGTTGCTGATGACGCCCTGGCCGGTGGCGCTGATGGTGGTGGCGCCGATCAGTGGCCGGCTGGCCGACCGCTATCCCGCCGGGCTGCTGTGCGGCGTCGGCCTTGCCATCCTGGCCGGCGGCATGCTGTTGCTGAACGGATTGGCCGCAGATGCCCAACTGACCACCGCCATCCTGCCCATGCTGATTTGCGGCATCGGTTTCGGCCTATTCCAGACGCCGAACAATCGCGCTTTCATGGCCTCTGCCCCACCCGCTCGCAGCGGCGCCTGCGCCGGCATGATGACAACATCGCGCCTGACCGGCCAAACCATCGGCGGCCTGATCGTGGCGATGGTGTTCGCGCTGGCTGGTGTCGGCCGCAATGGCACGGCCCATGGCACGCTGATTGTTTTGGGCATAGCCGTCGCCTTCGCCGCGGTTGCGATGGCGGTCAGTTTCGGGCGATTGGGACGAAGCGCGTCGGGGTGAGAGACGAATTTGTTTCCGGTCGGTTACAACGCGCCCAGGGCGTTCAGCACGATGCCCTGGGTTAGCAGTTGCGGCAGCAGCACCGGGGGGCGGCCGTTGGCGGGGAAGAAGATGTAGAGCGGCACGCCGTCGCGGCCATGCGCGTGCAGAAAGGCCGAAATCGCTGGGTCCTCTCGGGTCCAGTCGCCTTTGAGGTAGGCGACATTCCCGCTCGCGAACGCCTGCTTAACCTTGGCCGTGCCGAGCGCCACCCGCTCATTGACCAGGCAGGTGATGCACCAGGCCGCGGTCATGTTGACGAACACCGGCCGTCCCTCGGCCCGCAGCGCCGCGAGCCGGGTGGCGCTGTAGGGCTCGCTGCCGGAGGCATCGGCAACCGTGCGGGCTTCGCCGGCGGGCGCTTGCGCGATCCCCACCAGCAGCAGCACGCAGGCAGCCAGCGCCAGCACCGCGAGCGATTTCGCCAGCCGGCGGCCAAACCCGGACAAATCGAGATTGACCAGCCATGCCGCCAGCCCGATCAGCACCAACCCGCCCGCCGTCGCCACCACGCCGACCGGGCCAGTCTCCAGGCTAATCGTCCACAGCATCCAGACCGCGGCGGCATACATCGGAAACGCCAGCGCCTGCTTCAGCACGTCCATCCAGCGCCCGGGGCGCGGCATCAGGCCAGCCGCACCGGGAATGCAGGCGATCGCCACGTACGGCCCCGCCAGCCCGGCGCCCATGGCGGTGAAAATCGCCATCGTCGTGGTCGGCGTGCCGGACAAGGCGGTGGCAACCGCAACCCCCATGAACGGCGCGGTGCACGGCGTCGCCACCAGCACCGCCAGCAAGCCGCTGAAAAAACTACCGACGGCCCCGCTGCGGTTGCATAATTCATGCCCCATGCCGGCCGCGGCGGTGTTGACGTGAAACACCCCGGACAGGCTCAGGCCGACGCCGAACAACACCCAGGCCATCGCCGCAACGAAGGCCGGGGACTGGAATTGCGACCCCCAACCCACCGCCGCCCCGGCATGCTGCAATACCAGCAGCCCGAACCCCAGGCCGCAGAACGTCACCAGCACGCCGGCGGCATAGCCCCCGGCGCTGGCGTAGGCGTAGCTGCGATGGCCGCGCGCCAGCTTCGCCAGACCGACCGCTTTCACCGCCAGCACCGGAAATACGCACGGCATCAAATTCAGGATCAGCCCGCCGGCAAACGCCATCAGCAGCACCCGCCACAATGGCAGCGCGTCCGATGCGACGCTCGGCGCAGCGATGGCGAGCGCGGTCTGCTGTCCGCGGCCATCCTGCAACACCAGCACGCCCTCCAGCGGCGCGTCCGGCTTGAAGGCCGGCCCGATCTGCAACGCCAGCCGAATGCTGCCGTCGGTCACGGTCAGGGTTTGCGGCGCGCTGGCCTTGATGGTGTCGAACCCGGCCGGAATGAACCACGCCTTGCGCACGCTGTCGGCGGTCAGCCCAGCCCCGGTCAGCCGCAATTCCCCATCCGACACGACCGCCGGCCAGGGCGAGGACTGCGGCGTGGCACGATCGCCGGCGGCGAATAATTCGGCCTGCGCGGAGGGTGCGCCGCCGCCGGGCGGCAGCGCCAGGGTGAAATC
>JAYTQP010000300.1:0-2071 GCA_043746675.1 Rhodospirillales bacterium
GTCGCTTGCCTGCGAGAAATTTGAAGCCGCCCCAAATCCCCGCTTTTCTAATGGCTTCCCGGTCGCGCCACGGCGCTGACCGGCTCCAGGCTCGCGGCGCTGAGATACATCGTGGCGTGGCCGAACAAATGCAGCAGGAAGGTCATGCGGACCGGCACCAACGGCGCACCCGGCAGCGGGCGGGCGAACCACAGCGTGCCAGTGGTTTGGATGGCCAGCGGATCGCGCCCTTCATCGAAGGCGAAGCCGGCGGTCTGCCGGCCGGACAGGTCGCAGCGCAACGCCGGGCCGGCGAACATGGATGCGGAATCCGCGGCAAGGATTTCTTCGCCGCCATCGGTAACGGCGATCTCCAGCAGACGGCGGCCGTCGAACAATTTGGTTTTCGCCGCGCAGTGGCCGGTGGCGTTGATCCGGCGCACCAGAAAGGCAAACCCGCTGAGCGTATCGATGGTATCGGCCTGGGCGGCAGGCGGCACCGGCTCGCGTTCGTTGGCAACCGGCGGGATAGTTTCTCGCACAACCGGCTGGGTACCGTGGTAGTCGATCAACGCCCGTCGCGGCGTGCCGCGCCAGGTGCCCCAGGTTTCGTACTGCACCGGCACGGCGCTATCGCCGCGCCAGATGCCGAACGCCCGCGTGCGCAGATCGCCGGCTACGAAGGCGCCGAGGATGCCTGATGTGCGGTAGGACGTCTGCACGCGGTAGTCGCGCCCGGTCACGTCGGCGGCAGCCTGAAAGGCAAATACCTTGAGACCGGCAACATAGCCGGCATAGGTCAACTGCATCGGCTGCGCGCGGGCGACGAGCGGGCAGCAGATAGCCAGCAGCATAAGAAGACGGGTCATTGCATGATCTTGCCCGAATGGCCTTTGATGGAATACGAAATTATGAGGATATTTGCATGACGCGGTCCGAACTGCGCGGGCTGCTGGTGGTCGGACTGGGCACCGCGGTGGTGCCGTTGGATGCTAGCGTCAATGTCGCCTTCCCGCAGATCATGGCGCATTTCGGCCTGGATATTCCGGCGATCCGCTTCGTGGTGATCAGCTACGTGCTGATTTACGCCAGCCTGACTCTGGCATTTGGCCGGATCGGCGATCTGCTGGGCTATCGCCTGGTGTTTCTGCTCGGTTGTCTGGTGAGCTTTCTGGCCTTCATCGGCTGCACCTGGGCGCCGTCGTTCGGCTGGTTTCTGGCCGGGCGGGCGGTGCAGGGGGTGGGGGCGGCGCTGGTGCTCAGCGTCGGGCCGGCACTGGCGACGATGCTGCTGCCGGAAAGCCGACGCGCCGAGGCATTGGGCTGGTACAGCATGATGATGGCGCTGGCCGCCGCCGCCGGGCCGTTGCTGGCCGGCGTGTTGCTGGCTGAATGGGGCTGGAGCGCGGTTTATGGCTTCCGCATTCCGATCGCGCTGGCCGGGTTCCTGCTGGCCTTCGGGCTGCCCGATCGGCCGGCCCAGGCCGCGCGGACGCCGTTCGACCTGCTCGGCGCGTTGCTGCTGGCACTGGCGATCGGTGCGCTGGTGCTGCTGTTGGATTTGCTGCGTGGCTTGCCGAATGGGCGCGCCGCGCTGATCGCGGCGGTATTCTTCGCCGGCGCCAGCATGTCCGCGTTCGTCTGGCGGCAATCGGTGGCGGTGGCGCCGATCCTGCGGCTGGGCGTGTTTCGCCAACCGGGCGTCGCGCGGATCAATATCGCCAACATGCTGGTCAGCCTGGGCTGGTTCGCGGTGCCGTTGCTGCTGCCGTTCTATCTGAACCGGTTCAGCGGCCTGTCGGTGCCGGCCGGCGGGGCGCTGCTGGCGGTGGGCCCACTGGGCAGTATTTTCGCCGCCCCGCTGGCTGGGCGGATGGCCGGGCGTATTTCGTCGCGGCTGCTTGCCCAGACCGGTGCGGCGCTGGTCGGGCTGGCGCTGGCGGCGGTGGCGCTGGTCGGTCCGGGCGCGCCGCTCGCCTGGCTGGCCGGGGCCATGCTGGCGCAAGGCGTCGGCATCGGCCTGTTCCAGGTGGCAACGCTGGATATCCTCACCGGCAGCCTGCCGCAGGCCGATCGCGGCGTTGCCGGCAGC